>CALXJY010000034.1 GCA_944388755.1 uncultured Clostridia bacterium
AGAAAGAGGATTTAAAAATATAACAAAAATGGTATATGCATTTAATGGAAAAGAAGTAGAAATGGAAGTATATTAAAATATATAAAAGCTCATATTAAAAAAAGATTATGAGCTTTTTAGAATTCCAAAATCATAAAAAGAAATTAAAATTTAACAAAGCAGTAATATAAAAATTTTAGTATTAAATATATCCTAAAAAATACTACTTGAAAAAACCCACAAAATATGATAAAATGCGAAAAAAGAAAAGAGGGGTAATATGTATAGAACAAATACATGTGGAGAATTAACAATAAAAAATATAGGTGAGACAGTAGAATTAGCAGGATGGATACAAAAAATAAGAGATTTAGGTGGAATGGTATTTATAGATTTAAGAGATGAATTTGGAATAACACAAATACTAATAAATGATGAAAATTTGCAAAAACAAGCAAAAGAGTTAAAACATGAAACATGTATCCACATAAAAGGAAAAGTTGTGGAAAGATCTAATAAAAATGACAAAATAAAAACAGGAGAAATAGAAGTAGAGGCGGAAAAAATAGAAGTTTTAGGAAAGTGTAAAAATCTATTACCATTTGAGATAAATTCTAATCAAGAAGTAAGAGAAGACTTACGTTTGGAATATAGATTTTTAGATTTGAGAAATCAAAAACTACATAATAATATTTTGTTACGTTCAAAAATAATAAAAACAATAAGAGATAAAATGGATGAACTTGGTTTTACAGAAATACAGACTCCAATACTTGCAAATTCTTCACCAGAGGGAGCAAGAGATTATTTGGTACCAAGTAGATTAAATCCAGGAGAATTCTATGCACTTCCTCAAGCACCACAGCAATTTAAGCAATTACTGATGGTAGCAGGATTTAATAAATATTATCAGATAGCACCATGTTTTAGAGACGAAGATCCAAGGGCAGATAGAGCACCAGGAGAGTTTTATCAATTAGATTTTGAAATGAGTTTTGCTACGCAAGAAGATGTATTTAATGTAATTGAACAAGTTGTACCATATACATTTGAAAAATATACAAATTGGAAAGTAGAAAAAGGAAAAATTATTCGTATTCCATACAAAGAAGCAATGGAAAAATATGGAATAGATAAACCAGATTTAAGAAATCCATTAATAATACAAGATGCAACGAACTTATTTAAAGATACGAATTTTAATGCTTTTAAAGGTAAAACCATAAAAATAATAGTAGTAGAAAATGGAGCAAAACAAGGCAGAAAATTTTTTGACAAGATGGAGGAATTTAGTAAAACAGATGAAGTTGGAGCAAAAGGTTTAGCATGGATAAAACTAGACGAAAATTCTGAATTATCAGGAGGAATTGCCAAATTTATAACACCGGAAATGAAACAAACACTAGAAAAAGAATATAATGTAAAACCAAATAGTAGCATATTTTTTATTGCTGATGAGTTTGAAAAAGCACAAAAAATAGCTGGGCTTGTTAGAATAGAATTAGGAAAGAGATTAGACTTAATAGAAAAAAACATATATAAGTTTTGTTTTATTGTGGACTTTCCAATGTATGAATTATCAGATGAAGGAACTATAGATTTTAGTCATAATCCGTTTTCAATGCCACAAGGAGGATTAGAAGCTCTAAAGAACAAAAATCCTTTAGATGTTTTAGCATATCAATATGATTTAGTGTGTAATGGATATGAAATGGCATCTGGAGCTGTTAGAAACCATGATCCTGAGATAATGATAAAAGCTTTTGAAATAGCAGGATATACAGAAAAAGATGTAAAAGAAAAATTTGGGGCATTATATAATGCATTTCAATATGGCACACCTCCACATGCTGGGGCTGCACCAGGATTAGATAGAATGATAATGTTAATTGTAGATTCACAAAATATTAGAGAAGTTATAGCATTTCCAAAAAATAAAAAAGCGAGAGATGTATTAATGGGAGCACCATCTAAAGTTTCAAAAGAACAATTAAAAGATGTACATATTAAATTAGACTTATAGAATCATAAGGCTTTAACAAATTGGGGACTTAACCATTATAGTTAAGTCCCTAGAAACATTTTATTTATGCTGATAAAATAAAATCTTTATTTGCTAACAATAGATTTTTAATCAATTCAATTTGGTTTTTAGATAGATGATTATTACCTTCTAAATTAAAAAGAGATTGTGCAAGTAATGCAATGTCTAAGTCATTGTTTTCTTGACTATGGTCATTATTTTTCTTGTCAGAAATTCCAAGTAAATAGTCTATAGAAACATTAAAAGCAGATGCTATTTTTGTAATAACATCTAAACGAGGAATTCTATCACCACTTAGATATCTAGAAATTGTAACATTAGAAATGCCAATTTTCTTTGCTAAATCTACTTGTGACATATTAAAATCTTCCATTAATACAATTAAGCGATAACTAAATTTATCTATATCAAAATCCATAATGACCTCCTATAAACAATATTATAGAACTATAACTTAATAGTTTAAAAAATATTTTACAAAATTATAAAAACAAAAACTTTATTAACCAATTGGAAAAATAGAGATATATAAGTATTTAAATAAATAATGAAAAAATATTGGATTGAATAAATAGATAAATAAAAATTATCAGAAAATAATTCGAATAACAAGAAACTGAGCATGATAAAAATCATGCTCAATTTAATAAAAAAACTAAAAGAAAATTTAAATATTATAGGATTTTAAGATGCTCCATATGAAAGAAAAGGAACTGCCTGATCTTGAGAAATATAACCATATTCTAGCATTTTGTTAATAACATGTGCTTGTCTCTTTTTAGCTAAGTTTAAGTTGACATTAGGTGAGTATAAAGAGGGAGCATTTGGGATACCTGCAAGCATTGAAGCTTCATCTAAATTAAGATCTTTGGGGCTTTTATTATAATATCCATAACTTGCATCATAAATTCCATAATATCCATCGCCAAAATATGCAGTATTAACATAAAATTCAAAAATCTGATTTTTAGTATAATTTTTTTCTAAATCATATGCTGCAAATATTTCAGCAATTTTTCTGACCCATGTTTGTTCTTGTGTTAATATAACATTTTTAGCAACTTGTTGAGTAATAGTACTACCTCCTTCAAGAAATTTCATATTTTTCAGATTTGTAAATAAAGCTCTTCCAATTGCTATAAAATCAATAGCACCATGATCATAATATCTGTGATCTTCAACAGCAATTACAGCATTTCTATAAGTTTCAGACATATCATCAAATTTAACATAGTGTTCATTAGATGTTATTTCTTCTATTCTCTTTAGTAAAGGTTTTTCTTTTAAAGCACTTGAATATGTACTATATCCAATAAAACACATTATTGAGATTATAGTTATTATTAGAATTATAATAATAAGAATTAAGCGTTTAAAAATTTTCATTTGTATTTCCTCCTAGTAGTATACTGCAACCATTATATACCAAAAATAAAAAAAAGCCAATATAAACATTGATTTTTAAATACAAATATAGTAAAATTAAAACATAAAAATAGTGAGGAGAAACAAATGAAAAGTTTAAAAAATCAAAAAGGAATCACATTAACTACATTAGTAATAATGGTAATTATAATACTAATTATTTCAGGTATTGGAATAACGTCAGGCTTAAAAACTGTAAATTATTCTAAATATATAGAATTTAAATCAGAACTTGAGATGGTACAATCTAAAATAAATGAAATAAGTGAACAATATATAAAAGAAAATTTAGAAATAGGTGAAGAATTAACATCAGATATAGCAAAAATATTAGATATTTCAGAAGTTAATAAGGAATTAGATAAAAAGATAAACTCTGATGTAGACAAATTACAGGAAATAAAAAGTGGATTTAGATTTTGCTCAAAAGAATATTTAAATAAGGTATTTGGATTAGATGGTTTAAATAGAGATTATTTAGTAAATCTAGATTATTGTTTTATAATCTCAAAAGAGCCTTTTGAATATGAAGGAGTAAATTATTATATGTTAGAACAAATGGAAGGATCATTGTATAATGTAACATATAATAATCAGGTTGAACCAACAGGAAGTTTTGAAGCAACATATGAGAAAATTAATAATGAATATCAAATTACTATAGAAGTAGAACATAGTAAATATGTATCTAAATGGCAAGTAAAATATAGATTACAAGATGAGCAAGATTGGCACACAACTACTAATTTAACATTTACAGTACAAGAACCAGGAATATATGTAATACAGGTAGTACATGGAGATGAAGTAGATTTAGGTGAACAAACATTAATAGTAGAGGAAGGAATGTAAATAAAAATGAAGCAAGAATTTTTATCAATATTAACTAAAGTAAAAAGAGAAGGAATAGACAATTTAATAAATTTTTTAGAGCAAACTGATTTTTATACAGCACCAGCAAGTACAAGATTTCATGGGAATTTTGAAGGTGGACTTGTGGAACATAGTATAAAAGTATATGAAATTTTAAAGCATAAAGTAGAAACAAATATAGAAAAATTACAAATTCCAGAGGAATCAATAATAATAATTGGATTATTACACGATATTTGTAAATCTAATTTTTATAAAATAGATTATAGAAATGCAAAAAACACCTTAGGAGTTTGGGAAAAAGTACCATATTATACAGTTGATGATACTATTCCATATGGACATGGGGAAAAATCTGTTATGATGATAACAGAATATATGAAATTAACCCCTGAAGAAAAATATTCAATAAGATGGCATATGGGATTTACAGAAGCTAAAGAACAATATACAACTCTTGGGTTAGCATACAAAAAATATCCTTTAGCATTATTAACACATGAAGCTGATTTAGAAGCAACATATTTTTATAATATATAAGGAGGGCAAAATGTTAGCACATATAAAAGGAACTTTAGAAATGAAAACACAAGAGTATGTAGTAATAGATGTAGGAGGTTTGGGATACAAGGTCTATATGTCAGCTTCAGGTATGGAGCAATTAGGAGAAATAGGAAAAATTGTTAAGGTATATACATATTATAGAGTTAGAGAAGATGATATAAGCATATATGGTTTTAATACATTTGAACAATTGAGAATGTTTGAATTATTGTTATCAGTAAGTGGAGTTGGTGCAAAAACAGCATTAACGATGGTAGCTGTAACAGAACCATCTGAATTTGCAATTGCTATTATATCTGATGATTTAACATATTTAACACAGATACCAGGGATAGGTGCAAAATCTGCCCAAAGAATAATATTAGAATTAAAAGATAAGATGAAAAAAGAAAATACAATTGCACGAACAAAAGATTTAGATATAAAAGTTGCGATTGTAGATAATACTAAAGTTGAAGAAGCTATTTCTGCTCTTCAAGTTTTAGGATATAATAAAAAAGAAATTGAAAAGGTATTTATGAAAATAGATAAAAAGGATTTGTCAACAGAAGATTTAATAAAAAAAGGATTATCTATATTGGGTAATAGGTAATAAATTTGGAGGTATTAATTAAAATGTTAGATAGAAAAGAACCACTTGCATATAGGGTTAGACCAAAAACATTAGAAGAATATGTAGGACAAAAACATGTTATAGGAGAGGGTAAAATACTGTATAGGACAATAAAAGCAGATAGATTATCAAGTATAATATTATTTGGACCTCCGGGATGTGGAAAAACATCACTTGCTAGAGTAATTAGTGAAACTACTAAATATAAATTTTACAAAATAAATGCAGTGACATCAGGTATAGCAGATATAAAAAGAGTAATAGAAGAAACGAAAAATTTTATGCTTAATCCATCAGGAAAAAGTATTTTATTTATTGATGAAATTCATAGATTTAATAAATTGCAACAAGATGCATTATTACCATATGTAGAAAATGGTACAATAATATTAATAGGTGCTACAACAGAAAATCCTTATTTTGAGGTAAATAAAGCCTTGATTTCAAGATCAATGGTAATAAAGTTAGAACCTTTAACACAAGATGATATTTTTCAAATATTGAAAAATGCATTAAAAAATAAAGATGGGTTACGGAGACTATAATGTAAAAATTGAGGATGAGTTATTAAGAAAGTTGGCAGTAATATCAAATGGAGATGTAAGAACAGCTTTAAATGGTTTGGAAGTTGCAGTATTAACAACAAAAATGCGGTTCAGATGGATATATATATATATCAGAAGAAGATATAAAAAATAGTGTACAAAGTAAAAAGGCAATATTTGATAAAAATGGAGAGGCTCATTATGACAATATAAGTGCTATGATAAAATCTATGAGAGGCTCTGATCCTGACGCAGTTTTATTTTATTTAGCTAGAGCAATAGAAGGAGGAGAAGATCCAATGTTTTTAGCAAGAAGAATTGTAATTTGTGCATCAGAAGATGTTGGATTAGCGAATCCAAATGCATTAGTTGTAGCAAATAGCGCAATGCAAGCAGTTCATAGTGTTGGAATGCCAGAGGCAAGAATAATACTAGCCGAAGCAGCAGTATATGTTGCAAAATCTAAAAAATCTAACTCAACTTATATGGGAATAAATATGGCATTAGATGATGTAAAAAATAAAGAAACAGGAGAGGTTCCTATGCATTTAAGAAATGCACCAATTGAAAAAATGCAAGAATTGGGATATAGTAAAGGATATTTATATCCACATGATTTTCCAGGACATTACGTAGAACAACAGTATTTACCTGATGAAATGGTTGGTACAAAATATTACATACCTGGAGAAAATGATCAAGAATTGTAATAAATTTTTAAAAATTGGAAAGCCTACTAATAAAAGTAGGTTTTTATTTATGAAAAATTTTATAAAAAAAATTGTAATAGGTTTACTAGCAGGCTTTATAAGTGGTTTTTTTTCAACTGGAGGAGGGCTTATATTAGTACCGGCTTTTATATATTTATTAAAAACAGATGCAAAAAAAGCAAGAGGAACTACAATATTTTGTATATTGCCAATGGTAATAACAAGTAGTTTTTTCTATTATAAGGGGAATTATATAGATTGGAAAATAGCATTATTATGTGCTATAGGAGGAGCATTTGGAGGATATGTTGGAGCAAAATTACTAAAAAAAATGCCTGAGAAGATTATCAAGATTTTATTTATAATATTTTTATTGTATATAGGGGTAAAAATGATTATATAACATTCAAACAAAAAGTGTAATATAAATAATTGATGCACGGTCATAAACTAAAATGGCATTTTCGTAAATAAAATGTACAAAAATTGTCGAAATAGGAGATAATATATAAATCAAATAGATAAGGAGGAAACATATGGAATCTGAAAATAAAAAATATGTACAACAAAATAGTTGGAAAAAAACAAATGAAAAATATCTATTTGAATTGCAAAAGTTTTTGGATTTATTGGACAATATAAATCAGGAAGAACTAAAGAAAAAAATATTATATCAATTTATGCAATATGATAAAACAATAGAAGATATAGTGGCAGAAATGATGAAAAATAAATCCTAAAGCATGTGGTGAAAACCATAAATTTACTAAAAAAGGAGAAAGGAAAATGACTGAAGTTTTAATAGGGATTATTTCGGGTATAGTTAGTGGAACAGGAATGGGTGGAGGCACAATACTTATTTTCCTTTTGACTTTTTTATGTAATGTAGAACAACATATAGCACAAGCTACAAACTTGATATTTTTTATACCAACATCTATTATAGCAACCATAATAAATGTAAAAAACAAAAATATTGATTTGAAACTAGGAATATTAATATCGGTATTTGGAATATTAGGAGCTATTTTAGGAGCAAATTTGGCAATACACACAGATGTACAAAAACTTAGAAAATATTTTGGAATTTTTTTAATTATAATAGCTATACATGAAATTTATTCATATATTAAGAATTTATACTTTTCCAATGTGAATAAAAATGATAAAAATGGCAAAAATAAAGTAAATATATAAGAAAGGATAGTGATATTATGAAATTTGCAAAAGGAATGTTAATAGGTGGAATATTAGCAACTGGAATACTTATGATGTACAATGAAACAGATATGATGAATAGAAATAAGAGAAAAGTAATGAAAAAGGGAAAGCAATTTATGAGAAAAATTGGTAATTTATAAATAAAATATGTGTATGGGAAAAATTAAGATTTTCCCATACTTTAATCATATTATTTATTTTCACAGTGTTCTTTATCTTCTTTATGGTCTCTTATAAAACAATCACATTTTTCATCTTTATCACCTTTTAAGCAACGACCTTCATGAAAGCATTTAGCACATATTTTTATTTTCTTTGTTGCATTTACCCAAATTTGAAGAGCATAAGTTTTTCCAGGACAAAGTGGTCCGAAAACGAATTCTCCTTCTTTATCTGTAATAGTATGACCTATTGGTCTTCTTTCTTCTTTGCCACAATCATAAACTATTTCAACTAACTTTACAACTGCATCAGCAACAGGTTCTTTAAAACAATTTTTTACAACACCATATATAACATCACGATTATCTTCTGGTAAAATTATATCTAAGTCAAATTGTTTTCCACCTGAAATAACGCCATCAACGTCTAAAATTGGGCATCCTGGTTTTTTATTTTCCATTTCCATATTAATTCTTCCTTTCAAATATTATAATAAACTAAATAGTTTATTTAATAATATAATATGAAAAAATTCAATAATTGTGTAAAAATTTGTCTTTTTAAAATAAAAGTGGTATAATTATAGGTAGTTAAATAAATTTCTATTTAAAGGAGGAATTTTTATGGGACAAAGGACAAATCAAATGAGATATAAAACAAATGGAAGACCACTAACTACTATGAGAAGAGTAAAACGTAAAAGGTCATTAGTAGATAGAATATTACGTAAAAATGAAAAAAGCAATTATAAGATTTTGGGAGCAATAACTATAGGTATGGCTATTACTATGATAAATGGTATGAACCAAGGTACAAAAAATTTGGAAGATTCATTAAGACTTGCCAAAATGCAACAAACACATATAGTAACAGAGGAAGAAAAATGGAGAGAAAGCCTACGTTATGATGTAAATGCACAAGAAGCCCAACAAGAAAAGGAAGAAATAAAAATAGAAAATGTATTATCTAATGTAGTAGAGCAATATAATCAAAATGCAGCACAATATGGAGAGCAAACAATAACAGAAAATGATATAAAAATATATGAAGAAATGGGAATTAATGATGGACAAATTTTTTCACAATATTCAGATAGTGGAGAATTGGAATATCATCAAAACTATTTAAAACAAAATGATGGTACAGTTAATTGGGTTGCAAAAGAAAATATAGATGGAGCATATGCTATAGTAAATGGATTAGATAATACAGCTATAGCAGGAATTATAAATCTAAATGGTGAATATGAGCCTTTAAAAGTAGATTTAATGAAAACAGCTTCTAATCAAGATATAATAGCTTCAGATAATTATATTACCATAGAAGGAAATAAAGAAGTATATGATAGTTTAAAAAATGAAGCACAAAAAAGAATTAAAGAACAAGAAGATAAAAGCAAAGGAATAGAAAATGAAATGTAAATTTAATTTTTCTATTTGAATTTCTATTAATAAAACCCTAAAATGTTATAATTTTAGGGTTTTCCAATTAATTGTTTTTTTATAGAATCTACAACAATACCACAGATTAAAAATTCTATACTAAAAAATAAGCTAGTTTTAAATAATATAATACCAATCTCGTAAATAATAGGACTAGTGTTTGTAAATATATATACTAATAAAATTGCTATAGCTATGGTACAAATTATTGTACAAAATTTTAATCCATTTTTAATAATCTTTATTGTTTTAGAATCTAAATTTTTAAATATTTCAATTATTTTATTTATCATATGTATCACCAAAATAATTGTATCATTTTTAAGTGTTCATAACAATGGTAATTTCAGGATTATCAGATAATATGTTATCAAATGTATTTTCATTAATGTTAAAAGGTATGGCATATCCTTCTAAAGATCTTGCTTTATCTTTTAAAGAAGTAACATCTGCATTAACATATATTTTAGATTTACCTTTCCCATTTTTTGCTTCTTGCACTAAATTAGATACAGGTGAATTACCATCAAAAGCAATTACAATAGATTTTCTTCTTTCAAAAATTTCATAATTAAAACTCTTATAAAGTCCCATTTCATCATTTTCTATTGAAATTCTAATTCCATTTAGATAATTTGTTTGTAAATTTTTGCTTTCTTCTTTAGAAATCATTTTTGGTATTATTGCATATATTTCAAAATTTTTATGTAACTCTTTGCTTATATCAAATATAGCTTTTTCATATCCTTGCATTTTATGTCCAACAACGAAAAATGCAGTTTTAGGATTTACTTTTTTTAGAAAATCTTTTAAAATTTGATATCCCTTATCACTTACTTCTGTTGATTTACCTTTTTTATTAAAACTGCCTCCTGCAATAATTATTGGCACTTTATCTGTTGGAAGATCTGATATCTTGTTTTTTAAGAATAAATCTGATTCTATTTTAGTAGAAATTCTCATTGGAGTATTATTATCTTTATTTTTTTCTCTAATTTGATTTTCTAATTCTAAGAGTGCATCAGAGATTTTTCTACCATTTAAGAATTTTTCAAATGCAATACTCTTTTCTTTAAAATATTTTTTTCTATGTAAAAGAATTTCATCTTCAACTTTTCTCATTTTTTCAAAATCTTTATCATCTAATCCAAGCAAATTTTGAAGTGCTAATTGTTCATCAATCGTATTTGTTCCATAAAATCCGCAACCGTCAGTGCCTTGTACACAATAAACATTATTTTGTAAATATGTTTTAAGAGGATGTTTTTTTAAATTAGTTAAATTATTTAATCTAACATTTGAAGTTAATTGGAATTCTAATATAATATTATTATTTTTTAATTCTTCAATTAATTCTTTTCCCTTTTTACTATTTAAGTCTGCTGTATATAATCCATGACCAATTCTTATTTTAGGCATTTTTTGACCAATGGCTAAACTATCTTTAACACATTTAATTGATTTAGATACATTATCTTTTAAACTATCATTTTCTCCAGCATGAATCCTAATTGTAAAATTTTCATCTTCTTCTCTAACATATTTAACAAGTTCAGATATAGCAGGTTTCAAATCAGAAATATCATTTATTTCTTCACCCATAAAATCGCTTCCAACTACATAAGGACTTTTAGAAATAGCTTTTAAAACATTTAAATCCTCTTTTAAGTAATTTCCACTTATTATTTGATCTTTTATAATTGTTAGTGGGATTCTTCTTAATCCTACTAGAAAACGTATTTGAACACCTGTTAATTTCTCTATTTCAGGCATAATTTCATGTATTTCTTCAATAACCTTACAAGCAACACCATTTGGTTTAGTTAAATCTGTATTTGTTATTTCTACATATTTAATTCCTTGGTTTTTGTAATATCTTGCAATCCATAATAGTTTATCCTGCCTTAAACTTATATTTTTTAATTTTTCGTTTTCATTATCTCTTAACATTGTTTTTAAAATGTTTTTAATATCATTTTCAGGAATTTGATTTATTTTATCAATATCTAAATCAATTTTTTCTTCTGATGGAGTCCCTTTACAAAATACATATCTATAGATATATAATTTTTCTAAATTAGTAAAAACTGCCTGACCATCTTTTAAAATTGACAAACTTATTCTTATTTTAGAGATGTTATATTCAGCATTTTCTAAATTATTTAGAATAAAGTCAGCAAAATTAATAAAAGTATTATCATCAATTTTTCTAGTTAAGTATTTACCTGTAAGTGGTGAATTAGCATATTTTTTTTCAACAATTTTTCTTTGAGACATAATTTTAGTTTCTTGTTCTTTAGACATTTTTAGATTTAATTTTTTAATATAGTATAAAGGATATTTTAATTGGTGTTTTATACCAAGGGCTATTAAATTATTTGGAAAAAGTGTTGCATTCATGTGTGTATGTAAGTCTGTTTTAAATTTAGACCTTTTTAAAATATATGATTTAACAATCGTTTTTTCTATTGGCAAATTATAGTGTTTTGTTTGAGACATTAATGTTTTTGATATTGCAGGAATTGTTGCTTTTATTTCTATTTTACCATCTTCATATATATTAGCAATTTTTATACCACCAAGCCTAAATATATATACGATTTTGTTATCTCCATTTATATTTGCAGGTAAAATTCCAGTTATTATTTTCATATCATTTTCATCTTTTATTGTTTCCAAATGGCATAGTTTAGCTAAATTAGTTATTAAATTACCTGTATTATGATATGGTGTTTCTAAAATATATTGAAGTTCATCATCACTTATACGATATAAGTTTACTATAATGTCTTTTTCTTTATCTAAATAGAATTTTTTAAACAATTTTTTTTCCATTTTTAACATTCCTTTCAAAAGATATAATTATAGTATTAAATATTGAATAAATTTAGTTATTTTGATAAAAAATAACTTGTTTAATATTATAACATATATTTACATAATTTACAATAGAACAAATAGGGACTTAAAATTTGAATTAATTAAATTTTTTCTTTTTAGCTATGAGTTATTAAAAAAGAAATTGAAGAAAAAATTTGTAAAACTATTACATAAGCAGTAATTAACTAAAATAATTTCTTCAATTTCTAATATAAAAACTATGCATAATCTTTACTATTTTTAAGCCATAGCAGCATTCATTTTTTTAGATAAACTAGATTTTTTTCTAGCAGCAGTGTTTTTTACAATAACACCTTTTGCACATGCTTGATCTATTCTTTTTGTAGCTTCAGAAAATAATTTTTTTGCTTCGTCCATATTTCCTGCTTCTATTGCTTGTTCAAAATTTTTAATAGCTGTTTTACATCTAGATTTTATCATGTTATTTCTTAAAGTTTTTTTCTCTATTACTTTAACTCTCTTTTTAGCTGATTTAATATTTGGCATATTTAGCACCTCCTCTTAGTCTATATTACGCTATAACAACAAATATTTTAGCATATTTTTCTATTTTTGGCAAGATATTTGTAAAAAAAATCGCAAAATTTTAAATTTTTCTTGTAATGTATATTGAATTATGATATATTGTAAAAGATAAAATTGAAGTGGAGTGATGTTGATGATAGCAATAGGTTCAGATCATGGGGGTTATAAATTAAAAGAAGAAATAAAAAAGTATTTAGATGAAAAAAATATAAAATATAAAGATTATGGAACATATTCAGAAGAAAGAACAGATTATCCAATTTATGGTGAGTTAGTTGCAGAGGCTGTTAGCAAAAAAGAAGCAGATAGTGGAATATTAATTTGCAAATCAGGATGTGGTATGACAGTTATAGCAAATAAATTCAAAGGTGTAAGAGCAGCAACAATGTATAATGAAATTGCAGCAAAACATGCTAAAGAAGATGATGACATAAATGTATTGACAATAGGAGCAGATTTTGTGACTTTAGATCAAGCTATAAATGTTATAAGAAATTGGATTGCCGGGGAGTTTAAAGGCAAGAGATATGAAGATAGATTAAATATGATAAAAGAAATAGAACAAAAAAATATGAAATAATATGGAGGAATACTTATGTGGGGAGATATTGCAATCGCCTTTATACTAGCATTTGTAGTTGCATTTGTTGCTACACCATATACAATAAAAATAGCCAAAAAAATAGGGGCAGTTGATATACCTAAAGACAAAAGAAGAACACATAATAGAACAATTCCAAGACTTGGGGGACCTGCTGTAATATTAGGATTTTTAGTTTCAGCAATATATTTAATAATAGTTATGTCAATGGAAAGAACTATAAATCTTTTTGGAGTTACAGATTATGGAACAAAACTATTAGGCTTTTTATTAGGAGTTATAATTTTAGCAATATTTGGAATAATTGATGATATAAAGACATTAAAGCCACTAACAAAATTAGCAGGACAAGTATTAGCTTCAATTGTTGTTATATATTCAGGAATTAGAATAGATGGTATTACATTACCATTTCTAAATTTTCCACAGATACATGAGGTAACGTCAATAATATTAACATTTATATGGATAATTATTGTTACAAATGCAATAAATTTAATAGATGGCTTAGATGGTCTATCATCAGGAATTTCAGTTATTTCAGCAGTATCACTTTTAATAATTTTTGTACTTAATGGTTCATCAATGTTATCTATTGTTCTAATAACTGCATTAGCAGGTGCATTAGTTGGATTTTTACCATATAATTTTTCTCCAGCTAAAACATTTATTGGAGATACAGGTTCAAATTTTTTAGGTTTTGCACTTGCAATTATATCAATATTAGGATCAGCTAAAACATATACAGCAGCTGTTATAGTACTTCCATTAATAGTTTTAGGATTACCTATTTTTGATACAATGATGGCTATAGTCAGAAGAATTATAAAAGGAAAATCAATAAAAGCAGTATTTAAAGCAGACAAAGGACATTTACATCATAGATTACTTGCAAAAGGGTATAGTCAAAAGCAAGCAGTTATATTGCTTTATGGAGTTAGTGCAATACTAGGAATGTTTGCAATTATTTTAACAGATAGTGGAATATGGAAAGCTTTATCTTTTTTACTTATTGTAATAGTAGCAATAATGGCAGGATATAAGAACTTTAAACCTGAAAGAACAGGAAAAGAAAGTTATGAATGTTTGCAATGCAAATATATATATAATCCTAAAATAGGAAATGAAAAAGCAGGAATAAAAGCAGGAACAGAATTTAAAGATTTACCTGAAGATTGGGTATGCCCAGTTTGTGGAGAATCAAAAGATATGTTTCAAGTCTATTTTGATAATTGCAATCAATGAATAAATTTGTTATAAAAGTTAATAATAAATAAAAAAATTTAAAGAAAGAGGTGTAGTTAAATGTACGTATGTATGGCATGTGGATATATATATGATCCAGAAAAAGGAGATCTAGATAGTGGTATAGCTCCAGGAACAGCATTCGAAGATATTCCTGAAGATTGGGTATGCCCAGTTTGTGGAGTTTCTAAAGATATGTTTGAAAAAAAAGATTAATTAATAATAATTATGTGGTTACGCCTTTTATCAACATTTTGTCAATGTTAGTAAAAGGCGTTACTATCGATAGAAGTATTGAAAAGGAATGATGATAGAAATGGCAGATAAAATAGTAAAATTATTAGCATATGATGGAAAAGTATCTTTAATATGTGCAAATACAACAGAATTAGTTGAAGAAGCAAGAAAAATACATGATTTAAGTCCTGTTGTGACAGCAGCATTTGGAAGGGTACTTACTATAGCAAGTTTGATGGCTTGTGATATGAAAAATGCTAAAGATAAATTAACTATACAGATAAAAGGAAATGGACCTATTGGTCAAATGCTTGTTACAGCATATAATAAACCAATTGTAAAAGGATATGTTTCAAACCCAGTAGTAGATATACCATTAAATGAGGATGGAAAATTAGATGTTTCTAAAGCAGTTGGAAGTGAAGGTTATATTAATGTTATAAAAGATTTAGGTTTAAAAGAACCATATATAGGAATATGTCCTTTAGTATCAGGAGAAATTGCACAAGATTTTGCTGAATATTTTGCAAAATCAGAACAAAAAAATACTGCTGTTGGTTTAGGAGTTTTGGTAGATAAAAATGGTGTAAGATCAGCAGGAGGTTATATAATAACACCAATGCCTGATGCAACAGAAGAAGATATTTCAAAACTAGAACAAAATATTTTAAAAGCAGGAGCAGTATCTAAAATGCTTGACCAAAATTTGAGTTTAGAAGAAATAGCAAAAAAGATTACTGGAGATGATAATGTAAAAATAATAGAAAAAAATATAGTTCCTATATATAAGTGTGACTGTTCAAAAGAACATATGGCAGAAGCATTAGAAACTTTAGGAAAAGAGGAACTAGAAGATATTATTAAACAAGACAATGGGGCTGAACTAACATGTCATTTTTGTAATAAAAAATATGATTTTTCTGTACAAGACTTAAGGCAAATTATTGACAAAATAGGAAATAAATAATATAATAGCAAAAACAAAAAGGAAGGACTGTAACCTAAGTTTGACAGTAAAAAAATGGAAATACACACCTTCGACTTAGTAATTTCAACTAAGTCAGGTGTGTAAAT
>CALXJY010000035.1 GCA_944388755.1 uncultured Clostridia bacterium
TAAATTATAATTATACATAAAAATAGCGTAAATTTTTTCTAAATAAAATTAAAAAATAGTACAAACGAAAAAATTCTATTAAAAAATATTTGACAAATATAAAAAAAGATGTTATTATATAGATACATTAAACAAAACATTCAAAGTTCTGCGTTTGTCATATGTGCTTCCCCCTTTCTGTTCCTAGGTAAAGAACTGCCTTTTGACAAGAAAGGTTGCTAACATATTACAATATTTTACAACAAAAAACAAGCGAACATAGTAAAAATTTACAATTAATTCTTACTATAAATAGATATAATTTATGTGGTTGCAGTAAAATTGCAATAAATTTAAACTATACAAGTCTGAAATTATGCGAAAATAGAGGCTTTGAGGCTAGTTATTTTCTGGCTGTCGCCTCCAATTTTAATAAGTTTAGATGGTTATTATAGAGTACTACATAATATCACAGATAACCAAATTTACTGAAAATGCTGTCTTTGAAAACAGTATTTTATTTTTATATTTAATATACAGTGTCATAGAATATCATAGGCGTTGCAATAAAATTGCAGTAATAATTTTTAAATAAAAATAACACAAATAGGAGAAAAATTATGGGAATAAAGCAAGAAAATGAAATAACAATGAAAGTAAATTGTGGAATAAGTGAGCTATGTAAAATTCTAGAAGATAAGGGATTTAAAGTTATAGATAGATTTACAATGAATGATATATTTATGATACCGGATGCTTTAAAAGGTAAGATAAAAGAATTAACTAGTAGAGAAATCCTAAAAAATGCAATATTAATACGAGATATAGAAGATCAAGTAAAAGGAAATAAAAGTAAAAAACTAACTTTTAAAAAGAAAGAATTTAATAAAAATGGAGATATATTAAATCAAGAAGCTATTAATTGTGATATTATTAATATAGATGAAGCTGTGAATTTCTTTCAAGCTATTCATTATTCTAAAATAATGAATATTAAGGAAAGTGATATTGTTTATGGAAAAGAAGACTTTGAAATAGCAGTAAAAGATATAGAGAATGGAGACAATTTAATTGAAGTAGAGACTGTATCAAATAATGATCATATTGATACAATAGAAAAATTAAAGAATCAAATTATAAATTTACAAATTCCTATTGATACTAGCAATTTTTTCGTGAAAAAAGCAGAAATAGAGTTAGATAAAATATTGAAGAAATAGATATTTTAACACAATATTAAAAACAGAAGAAAAGTGTTTAGCATTCAAAAAATATTTGACAAATATAAAAAAAGATGTTATTATATAGATACATTAAACAAAACATTCAAAGTTCTGCGAATGTCATTTGTGCTTGTATGTGTATCACAACTACACATACTTTTTTTTATCTATTAGGAAAGTCATGCTGACTTTTCTAATAGATAAAATACGTTGCACACAAATTTATTTCATAAATTTGGCGCAGAACAAATTAACGGAAAGCCAAAGAAGAAAGTTAAAATTATTGCAGATTATAAGGCTTTCCGATTTGTTCTTTGGATTTAGTAATGCTTTTGAATATGGAGAAAAATATATGATAGCAATTACATTTGCTACATTAGTTACTGATATGCAATGGGATATTACAGATGCAGTAAAAACAGTAGCAAAAGTAGATATTGCAAAGAAAAAATTTAATTATAATGAACATTTTAGAAATGCATTAAAATTATACTCTTTGCTAATTTTATCAGTAATATTAATGTCTTTAATTACATATCCATTTTACAAACCTGATTTAAAGATAGCAAGTATATTTATTTCCTTACATATATTAGATTTTATGTTAGGACCATTTATAGAAATAAAAATTTGTTTTTTACAGTTAGAAGATTCAGCATTTAAAATGACATTAAATATGATAATTGCTTATATAATAAGAACCAGTATATCATTTGTACCAACACCATTTTGTACTGCTAAAATAAGAAACTAATCCGACTTTGTTGTCTATAACAATAAAAAGCAGAAACAAACTGCAATTTGTTCCCACTTTCGACTATGTATGCAACCTAGTCTTTGTCATTCATCTTTTTATAGTTATCTTTATTATATATACTATTAAGATTATACATTACAAAGCACATGGTAAATAATGTAAAAATAATTTCCAGAAAATTCCAAAAAACTATTGACAAAAAATGGAAAAAACAATATAATGAAATTATAATTGAAAAGGAGGAATTCAATATGGAAAAATTTGAAGCCAAAGAAACTAACATCAATCAAGTTTTAAGAGAGGAATTAGAAGAAATCTGCACAGTAAAATGCATGTCATGTGATGTAAACTAAAAAAAGAGGTTAGAAATCATATTAGATTTCTAACCTTTTAAACAACTTAAACTAAATTATATGTTTTAAAAATAAGTAATATAAAGTTGTACTCATATTGGAAGGAATGATAAAACTTTGGAAAAAGAAAAATATATAATAGAGGTAGATTTACAAAAATATATTAAAGAACAAAATAAATTATATAACATAAATCTTAATTTATTTGATTTAAGCAAAGATAAAGATAATAAAATAAATCTAATAAATAAAAATATAGCATTAAAAGATACAAATAAAATAAAAAAAGAAATTTTATTAGAAGAAAATACGGAATATAAGTTCTTACTAAAAATAATTTCAAGGGGAAATATAGATAAAATAGAACAAGTAATATTTAATACTAAAGATGAATATGATACAGAAAAAATAAAAATTGTAAAAAAGAAAATTCAAATTTCTCAAAATCCTATGGCTAATTGGAGAAAAGAAAATGAAAGAACATCAATATACAATAATGGGCAACTAATATTTTTAAAAGGGTTATTGCAAATAATATGGCATAATTGTAATGAAGTTATTACTTTGGAAAACTTAAAAAAGGTAGTAAAAGAATATGACCCTGAATATATAGAACAAGCTGTAAAAATCTTGGTAGAAAAAGGAGTATTAGTTGAATATGAAAAATAAATATATAATAGATAGCCCCAATTACCCATATTCAGTAGGGTTAGCAATAACAAATAGATGTAACCTAAATTGTATACATTGTAATATGAGTAGTGGGAAAGAAAAAGAGAATGAACTTACAAAACAAGAATGTTTTAAATTAATAGATGAATTTGCCATGAAAAATATATCTAGATTGATGTTTTTAGGTGGAGAACCATTAGTCAGAAAAGATTTTTTTGAAATTGCAAATTATGCAATAAATAAAAAAATTCCAGTAGGTTTTACAACAAATGGAATATTAATTAATAAAGAACTTATATTGAAGGAATTGTATAAATTTAATTTAATAAGAGTTAGTCTAGATTCACCGGAGTATACCATACATGAGAAAATAAGAAACAAAAAAGGGGTATTTGATATAACACTAAATAATATAAAATTACTTGTGAGATATGGAATAGATGTTGCAGTTGTAACATGTGTATCACATTTAAATTATGATAAATTAGAAGAATTTGCAAAATTATTAACAGATATAGGTGTAACAAGATGGAATTTGCCAATATTTTCCCCATTTGGAAGAGGGGAAAATATAAATGAGCAAGCATTAACACCATTGGAAATAAGGGAATTTTTAATATTATTATCTGATATAAGCAAAAAATACAAAAATTTATCAATTGGACTTGATATTCCATATGCAGTAATGTTGCCTGAATATGCAAATAAAAGAAATGAATCGGCATGTCCGGCAGGAGTAACAGAAATTATGGTCTTCTCAGATGGAAACATATCACCATGTTGCCAAATAACAAAAATGAGCGGAAATGTTAGGAATCATAGTATAGAAGATATATGGAATAATGATCAAATCTTTATAAATTTTAGAGATAGGTCAAAAATTACAGGCAAATGTTCTAGTTGTGAATATTTAATGCAATGTGGTGGCTGTAGGGCAAATGCTTTTATAAGAGATGGAAATTATTTGGGAGAGGATAG
The DNA here is from genome assembly GCA_944388755.1 of uncultured Clostridia bacterium. Taxonomy (GTDB): domain Bacteria; phylum Bacillota; class Clostridia; order TANB77; family CAG-508; genus CAG-269. The sequence goes on from CALXJY010000035.1 coordinate 3,963, forward strand.
AGTATGTTGGAAGGTTTAAAATTTAATCAAGATATATATAAATATAGAATGGAAAATCCTACACAGCTGTTATTATACAATGTTAAAGATGGACAAATTTTTTTAGCACAAGGAAATACAAAAGATTTTTTGTTAAATATTATAAACAATCAGCCAAAAGAGATGCAATTAGAAAATAAATACATAAACTTTTTAAAAAATAATAATATATTGGAGGAATTATAGTGGAATTAGAACATATTGGATTAACAATAGATATTACAACAAAATGTAATTTGAAGTGTAAACATTGCAGAACAGATAGTATTAGTCATGAATTTACACTAGATGAAATAAAACAAATAGCAGAAAAATGTAAAAAGTACTCACCTAGAGTAATATTTATAAGTGGAGGCGAACCTTTAGTTAGAAAAGATATTGTAGAGGTTGTAAAAATTTTAAAACAGATATCGCCACTTATATGTATAAACACAAATGCAACATTAATAAATGAAGAATTATTAAATCAATTGATTGATGCAGGTTTAAATTATATACAAGTAAGTTTGGATGGAATAGAAGAAATGCATGATGCTGTTAGAGGCAAGGGAATGTATAAAAAGACAATGGAGAATCTTAAATTAATAAATAAATATGAGGATAAGGTAAAATTACATATAAGTAGTCTAGTATCTATGTTAAATATAGATTATATGGATCAATTTGTAGACCAAATTTTAAATAAAGAAAAGATTAAAGTAGATATTTTAGGATTTAAAAGATTTATACCAAAAAATGAAATGGCAGGAAAATATGATTTAGGGCAAAAAGGTTTAAGAAAGATGTATGATAATTTAGAACAATTGCAAAAAAAATATAAAGGAAAAACACAGATTGTAGCAGATTTTCCAATAAAAAATGTCTATAATTATGAAAAAACATTAGAAATTATGAAAAAATATAATTTAGAGTGTGCTGGTTGTGATGCAGGAGTGGGAAATTTTTGTATAAGACCAGATGGAAGTGTTTCTCCATGTTCATTATTATATGTATCAGCTGGAAATATTTTTAAACAGAGTTTGAATGAAATAATTAATTCAGAAGTCTTTAAAAATTTACTAGAAAGAAAAGTAACAGGAAAATGTGGAACATGTAAATATAAGGTTGTATGTGGTGGCTGTAGAGCAGCAGCATATCAATTAAATGGAGATTATTTATCAGAAGATACGGAGTGTTATATATGTTAAATTTAAAATCACCAATTTCAGTAGTATGGGAAATTACAAATAATTGTAATTTTAAATGTCCGCATTGTAGGGCATATGAAGAATTTACAGTAGATGATGAACAAATAGAAAATAAGATAATAGATGAATTGATAAAAAATGATATCTTAACAGTAAATATATCAGGTGGAGAACCATTGTTAAACCCAAGGATTTTTGAAATAATACAAAGATTAAGTAATGCAAATATGTATGTGGGAATATCTACAAATGGATGGCTATATAAAGAGAAAAGAAAAAAATTACTAGAAGCGGGTCTAAAATTTATACAAGTTTCTTTAGATGGAGATAAAATGCTACATGAAAAATTCAGAGGAGTAGAAGGTTCATATGAAAGAGCTGTTGATACATTGAAACAGGCAAAAAAAGATGGGCTATTTACTCAAATGAATGTTACTATTACATCAGAAAATTTAAAGACATTAGAATGGAATTATAATAAGGCATTAGAAATAGGTGTAGATAAGATTTTATATAGAAGAGTGGTTTCAGCAGGAAAAGCAGTAGAGAATGATTATATAATACCAAATAAAAAAGAGTATATAGATACTATACAAAAACTAATTAAATTAGATAATTCCAAATTAATAGTAGCAGTAGATGATCCAATTATATATGCTATCCAAGATATAGAAAGTGATGAAAAATTGGGTTGTGCGGCAGGTATAAAGAGTGTGGGTATTTCTAGTAATGGAGATATTTATCCATGTATATTTTTAAGAGAAAAGCTTGGAAATATAACAAAAGACAATCTAGAGGAGTTGTGGCAAAATAATGAAATTTTAAATAAATTAAGAAATAAAGATATAAACGAATGTGGAAAATGTAAATACAAGTTTTCATGTGGAGGATGTAGAGCTGCTTCAGGAATATTTGAAAAAGATTTAATGTGTCCAATATAAAATAAGATATAGTTTATGGGGAAGAATGAAAGGAATGAATTTTTTATGTCTATTTTTCCAAGGAGATTAACAAGAGGAGAAAATTGTATAATACATCTTAAATTTACAAATTCAAGTAGAATATTAAAAAAATTACATTATAATTTAAAAATCTTAAATCCTGAAGGTGAAATTATAAAAGATGTTTCAGATGAATTTATATTAGGTAGTGATAAAGAAGAATTTAAAAAAGAGTTTTATTATTGTTTTAATACAGATTCAAAAACTGGACTTGGAAAATATAGAGTAATACCAACATTTTATTATGATGGAGTTAAATTAAAATCCCAAACATCAAATTATGACTTTTTTGTTGTGGAAGAAATAGAATATAGAATGATAAATGATAAAGAATATTGTTTAACTAATTTATCACAAGAAGAAACGAAGGTAGAATTTATAAAGCATAACTTAGGTAAGACTGAATATTCTGAGTATGTTTTAAAAGGAAATGAGACAAAAAAATTTGAATTTGACAGTGATAGAATTTTTATCAAATATGGAAATAACTTTATAAAAGAAATATTAAAAGATAAAGATATTATATATGAAAGAAAATATGATATTTTTTGGAAAGATATAGAAAATAAAGTTTTAATATATAGAGAAGAAACCAGGGAAAAGATAATTTTAACGGAAATGGAAAGTATCATCTGGAAATTATTAAATGGTATAAATACAAATAAATATATAAGTGACAAAACAGGATTTGATATAAATGAAATTGAAAAAGTAGAATATAAATTAGAAAATATGTTTTTAATAACAAAATGTAGGGGGATACATGGATAAAATTTTTTTAGATATAGATTTTGATATAAAAGATTATAAAGTAGAAAATAAAAAGATATTAGATGATGTTTTAAAAGACGTATTTTCTAATAAATGGTTATACATATGCTTACATAACTGTAAACGAGAAGACAAAGTTATTATAGATAAGATATATGATTATTCAAATACTTATGGTGCAAAAATATCATTAAAAATAGATAAAAATATTGAAATTTTACAATTAATAGAGTATAATTATAGTAATATAGAGTGTGTAATCTTTGAAAATGATGGGGATTTAAATAAATATAAAAAACACTTAAAGAGATTAGGGATAAAGGTTTTACTAGATAAAGACACAAAAAAAGATGAAGAACTTATTTGTAAAATAAGTTTAAATAAAATTCTAACTAAAAGTTAGAGAAAGGAGGAAAGATGATTAATATAAGGAAGGGAATTCCTGAAGATTTAGAAGAAATTACATATGTAAATAGAAAAACGTGGAAAACAACTTATCCAAATATTGTAGACAAAGAATTCTTAGATAATTTATCATTAACAATTCCTGAAGAAGATTTAGAAGTAAAGAAAAAGGAAGTTGTGGATGGAAAATCAAATTATATAGTTGCATTAGATGGAGAAAAAATAATAGGAATGCTTAAATATGCGAATGCTGATGGAGAAGAAAATAAAGATACAGCAGAAATCAAAGCATTATATATTTTACAAGAATATCAAAAACATGGCATAGGTAAAAAAATGGTAAATATGGCTACAAAAGAAATGGCAAAGGAAAATTATAAAAATATGATAATAGGGTGTATGGTAGAAAATCCAGCAAATGAGTTTTATGAAAAAATAGGTGGAATACATATTGGAAAAAGAGATTTTGTATTAGATAATAGGTCATATAAAGAAAATGTATATTTTTATGCATTAGAAGATGATAAGAGGAGTTCATTATGAACTCCTCTTTAAAGCGATTCTTAATGCATTTTTGTACAAGATTTTTTCAAGTTCAGAACTTAATAAATCAAGTCTGTATAAATTCCCATAAAAGTAGAAAGGACTATAAGCACGGCAATCATATGGAAAGTCTGATCCCCATAAAATCCTGTCACAGCCAATTAGATTAATGCCATATTGTAACTGAGCTATGTCACTAATTGTAGATGTGTCAAAATAGATGTGTTCATCATCCTTAAAAGTTGTTAAAATATTATGCATATAGCTAAAATGGTTTTCACCATTTCTTCCCATATGTGCGATTATAATGTTCATATTTGGAAAATTCATTCTCAAAAACTGAACATATTCTACGCGAATACTTGCCAGAGAGTGAAGGAGTAAGTATCCGTCTTGCTGGTCCAAATATTCATAAGAATCAAACCGATTTTTAACATCTTTCCAATCATGATGAATGAAATGTTCTTTTAGTATCATAGATTTTTGTGCTTCATAAAAACTAGTGTCACTTCCAACAAAATATACAGGTATTACATTCTTTTTGAATGAACTAAACTCGAGTAAATACTTGTTTGCATCAAAAGTAGATATTTCTTTTAATACAATTGGAATCCCAAATACATAGTCACATTGTGAGATATATGTTTCTTGGAATTTCATGGCTTCAGCATTCAAACTCGAATACAACCGGTATTTTTTTCTTAGAGGAGAAGTTTTTAAGAGTGATTTCACTTTGTTATAATCCCCTATGTGAATATGTGAGTCAATGTAATGCATTAAAACACCTCCATGAATTTTTATGTAAGGATTATATCATGGAAGTGATAAAATAACAAGTATTATTATTAAGAATTTTACCGTAACTTTCTAGTATTTCATATTTAATATACTTTAGAATTGCAACTGAAATGTAACACTATAGTATTCTACGGAAACATGAAAAAAATATAATTAATTCACATAAAATCTTGATTTTGTAATTAAAATGTAATATAATTGTAATAGATGTCAAATTTTAGGTTGAAAAGCTTAGAAAAATAGCTTCCCTAGGCAAATAATTAAAGCTGAATTTTAATAATAAAAAAATGGGAAAATTACCTATTGACTTAATCAAAAAATATTGTAAAATATAATTAATGTAATAAAGAGGAGAGAATAGGATGAAGAATAAGAAATTAAAACTAAGTATTTTATTATCACTAATTTTTATGTTTGTAAGCTTATGCTTTTCAAATACAGTAAAAGCAGTAGGTGCTAATGAAGAACTATATCTAGGAATACAGGAATATAGACAAACATCAGATCCTGAAAATATGGGTTATGCAATAAAAAACCCAGATGATAATGGTACTTCAGAAGAAACTATGGTAGGAGCAAATATATGGAAAATCGTACAATACAATAGTAGTAGTGAACAAGATAATGTGTATAATACAGATACAACTTTTTATTGTGTTAAAGCAGGAGTAGGATTTTCAAAAACAAGTACAAGACAAACATATAAAAAATCATATGATTTCATAAAAGACAAAAAAGAGATTAATAGTACAAATAATACAGTGTTACAAAGTATAGTAACAACAGATAATTATTATGGAATTATAGCATTAGCAGATTTAATGTATATACCAGAATCTTCATCAGAACAAGATAAACAAAATTTAATAAAGAATATGTTTGCAGAAAATGGAATAACAGAAGAAAATATAGATAAAGCATATCCAGTAAAATTAACAGATGAAGATATAGATGCAGTGCAACAAGCAGCATTATGGTATTATACGAACTATGATAGTGTAGCATATGAAAAAGTATATAATCAATACAATAAAGATTTATGGTTTATGTATAAAACAGATAAAGAACAAGAATATCATAGTTTATCAGACTATAATCCATCAGGGACACTGGCAGGAGAACAAAGAGAAGAACAAGCAAAAATGTTATATAACTATTTAATAACAAAAGCGAATGAGAATATACCAGCATATAAAACAGGAGAAAAAGTATCAAAAAATAAAATTACATTATATACAGATGGAGTAGTATACACACAACCAACAAAAGGAACATGTCAACCAGTAATAACAATAGAAAAAAGAAAAGATTTTGATATGGCATTAAGAAAATATATAACTAAAATAGGTGATACAACTTTATCAGATACAAATTCTAGAGTACCAAGTATTGATGAATCAACAATTGCAGAGTCAGGAACAGCAACATATTCACATAGAAAAGATCCAGTAACTGTAAAAACAGGAGATTTAGTTACATATAATATTGCAATATATAACGAAGGAGACAAAGAAGGAGCAGTTACAAAAATAGTAGATCAATTACCAACAGGTTTGAAATTTAAGAGCTTAAAGACAACAGGATATACTGCTTCATATGATGAAGAAACAAATAGAGTAACAATAACAAAAGAAGCTTCTAATTCAAAAACACTCCCAGCTTATACAGATGGTACACAATTAGAAACTACATCAGAAATTATAGAAATAGAGTGTGAAGTTACACAAAAAGCAGATTCAACAAAACAAGTTATTTTAACAAATGTTGCTTGGATTGCTGAAGAATATGATGCAGAAGATGGAATTACAATTACAACAGAAGTTGGACAAGATAGAGATTCAGAACCAGGAACGACACCTGATGTAAATAAAGATAATATGCAAGATTATAAAGGAACAACAACAGAAACAGATTTATCACAAAATATATATTATCCAGGTCAGCAAGATGATGATGATTTTGAAAAATTAATAGTAGAATCTAAAGAGTTTGACCTAAGATTAAAGAAAACTATTTATGATGTAAATGGTGAGCAAGTACCTGAAAGAATTTTAGGTGTTGATGTAAGTAATTTAAACAAAGTAGATTCAAATGGAAATAAAATTACAGATGCAGATATTGAAATAAACAAAACACCTGTAACTGTTAAAAAAGGTGATATTGTAAAATATCGTATACGTATATATAATGAAGGAGAAATAGATGGATATGCTTCAGAAATTTCTGAAAATATACCTGAAGGATTAGAGTTTATGTGGTCAGAACAACTTGAAGATGAGTTAAGACAAGACCCAACATTAACTGATGAAGAAATTGAGGCAATTCTATATAATCAATTAATATGGACACCATCAGATATAAATACTGAAACACAAAAAATAGAGATGGTAAAAACAAATTATTTAGCTAAAGGTGAAGGATTAGAAAAAACTGAAGAGGGTGCAAACCTAATTAAGGCATTTGATTCTTCAAAAGGTTATGTAGATAATGGAACAGAAAAGAATCCTGATTATAGAGATATATACATATATATGAAGGTAGTTTCAGATAATTTATCAGGAACAGTTATAAGAAATGAGGCAGCAGTAACAGGAGATACTGATGAAAATGGAGATCCTGTAGATGATAGAGATTCTGAACCTGAAAATTGGCCAGGAAAAGAGCCTGAACATAATTACCAAGACGATGAAGATTATGATAATGTAATATTAGAAGATTTTGATTTAGCATTAAGAAAATTTATTATAGCAGTAAGTGAAGATACAGTAATTGATGATAACGAATATTTAAGAGATGAAGATGGAAGATATACAAGAGAACCTGCAGTAGATACATCAAAATTAAATACTATAGGTTCAGATGGTAAGTTAATTACAACAGCTGTATATAATCATTCAAAAAATCCAGTTATTGTTGACAAAGATGATGTTATTGTATATATGCTAAGAGTATATAATGAAGGTCAAATCAATGGATATGCAACTGAAATTACAGACTATTTACCTGAAGGATTAGATTTTGTAGATGGAGAATTTAATACACAATATGGTTGGACATATGATGAAGAAACTCGTGAAGTGAAAACTACTTATTTAAAAGATACACTAATAAATAAAGCTGAAACTAATGAAAGTGGAGAAATTACTTTAGATTATACAGAAGTTCCAATCATGTGTAAATTAAATGATAAAGTAGAAGTAAATGTAGCAGAAACAAATATTGCAGAAATTTCAAAAAGTCAAGATGAAGATGGTACAGAAAGAAATGATAGAGATTCAAATGAAGATAATGTAAATGTTCCATCAGAAGAGGAAAAACCAAGTTATAAAGATGATGAAACAGGAGAATATGTACCAGGGCAAGAAGATGATGATGACTTTGAAAAAGTAATGGTAAAACCATTTGATTTAGCATTAAGAAAATTTATAACACAGGTAGAAAAAGAAGAAGTAACAAGTCGTATACCACAAGTAAAATATGATAGCGAAAATAATAAAATAACATATGAACATTCAAAAGAGCCAGTAGATGTAGTAACAGAAAATAGAGTAATATATACAATAAGAGTATATAATGAAGGAGCAAGAGACGGATATGCATCAGAAATAAGTGATGATATACCAGCAGGATTAGAGTTTTTACCTGAAGACGAAACAAACACAGAGTATAGATGGGTAATGTATGATAAAGATGGAAATGAGACACAAGAAGTAGAAAATGCAGTAAAAATAACAACAGATTATTTATCAAAAGAACAGGGAGAAGCAAGAATGGAAGAAGACAGTACAATAGAAGAAAACCCAGCATTGCTAAAAGCATTTAATCCTGAAGAAGAAATATCAGAAACAAATCCTGATTATGCAGATGTAAAAGTAGCGTTTAAAGTAACAGAGCCAAATACATCAGATAAAGTAATAGTAAATAGTGCACAAATCTCAGAAGATACAGACAAAGATGGAGACCCAGTAGATGATGATGATTCAACGCCAGATGAATGGAATGATGGAGAAGATGATCAAGATAGAGAATATATAAAATTGAACTATTTTGATTTATCATTAAGAAAATGGGTAACACAAGCAATAGTAATAGAGAATGGAAAAGAGACAGTAACACAAACAGGGCATACACCTGAGCAAGATCCTGAGCCAATAGTAAAAGTAGATTTAGACAGAAAGAAACTAAATCAGGTAACAGTAAAATTCAGATTTTCAATAAGAGTAACAAATGAAGGAGATATAGCAGGATATGCAAAAGAGATAAAAGACTATATACCAGAAGGATTAAGATTTGTGGCAGAAGATAACCCAGGATGGACAGATTTAGGAAATAATGTAGTAAGTACAGATTTATTATCAGATAGATTGTTACAACCAGGAGAAAGTGCAGATGTAGAGATATTATTAACATGGATAAATAGTGAAGATAATATGGGATTAAAAACAAATACAGCAGAGATATCAAAAGACTATAATGATAAAGGGGCACCTGATATAGACTCAACACCTGATAATAAAAAAGAAGGAGAAGATGATATAGATGATGCACCAGTAATGTTATCAATAAAAACAGGTCAAGCAAAGATATATTATACATTAGGTCTAGTGGTATTAGTAACAGTTGCAGGTGGAATAGTACTTATTAAGAAATTTGTATTATAATATGAATAAAAGTTTATGAATGTGTACCAAAATGGGAAACTGAAAATCAAAAAATCTAGCTCAATAAGAGCTGGATTTTTTGATTTTAAAGAAGTGTTTTATCTATTAGGAAAGTCATACTGACTTTTCTAATAGATAAAACACGTTGCACACAAATTTATTACATAAATTTGGCGCAGAACAAATTAACGGAAAGCCAAAGAGAAAAGATAAATTATTGCAAATTTTAAGGCTTTCCGATTTGTTCTAGAGAAAAATATATTGTAGAATTATATTACATACAATTTTGAAATTTGACGTAACAAAAATGTAATAAAAATGTAATATGTATTGGCTTGAAATACAAAAAGTTACAAAAATAGTTTCCCTAAGAAAAAATGATAGAGGATATTATTTAATATAAAAATAAGAAGATTTTGCTATTGACTTAACCGAAAAATGGTGTAAAATATAAGTAGATTAGTAAAAAGGAGAGAAAAGGATGAAGAATAAAAAAATAAAGCTAAGTATTTTATTATCACTAATTTTTGTGTTTGTAAGTATATGTTTTTCAAATACAGTAAGAGCAGTAAGTGCTAATGAAGAACTATATCTAGGAATACAGGAATATAGACAAACATCAGATCCTGAAAATATGGGTTATGCAATAAACAACCCAGATGATAATGGTACTTCAGAAGAAACAATGGTAGGAGCCAATATATGGAAGATTGTACAATATAATAGTAGTAGTGAACAAGATAATGTATATAATACAGATACAACTTTTTATTGTGTAAAAGCAGGAGTAGGATTTTCAAAAACAAGTACAAGACAAACATATAAAAAATCATATGATTTCATAAAAGATAAAAAAGAGATAAATAGTACAAATAATACAGTATTGCAAAGTATAGTAACAACAGATAATTATTATGGAATAATAGCATTAGCAGATTTAATGTATATACCAGAATCTTCATCAGAACAAGATAAAGAAAATTTAATAAAGAATATGTTTGCAGAAAATGGAATAATGGAAGAATATATAGATGAAGCATATCCAGTAAAATTAACAGATGAAGATATAGATGCAGTGCAACAAGCAGCATTATGGTATTATACGAACTATGATAGTGTAGCATATGAAAAAGTATATAATCAATACAATAAAGATTTATGGTTTATGTATAAAACAGATAAAGAACAAGAATATCATAGTTTATCAGACTATAATCCATCAGGGACACTAGCAGGAGAACAAAGAGAAGAACAAGCAAAAATGTTATATAACTATTTAATAAAAAAAGCGAATGAGAACATACCAGCATATAAATCAGGAGAAAAAGTATCAAAAAATAAAATCACATTATATACAGATGGAGTAGTATATACACAACCAACAAAAGGGACATGTCAACCAGTAATAAAAATAGAAAAGAAAAAAGAATTCGATTTGGCATTAAGAAAATATATAACAAAAGTTGATGGGAAAAATGTTGATATTTCTAGAAATCCAGTAATAGATACAACAAAATTGAGTAATAAAACTGAGACTACGGCAATATATAAACATAAAAAAGATCCTGTAAAAGTGAAGTATAATGATGTGGTTACATATAATATTACAGTGTATAATGAGGGAGAAATAGATGGTAGAGCAACTAAAATAGTAGATCAGTTACCAACAGGCTTAAAATTTTCTAAAGTAAATACAGCTGGATATACAGCACAATATGATGAAGAAACAAATAGAGTAGTAATAACGAAAAGTGGAAATACAAATATAAAGGCATATGATGGTGTAACTTTGTCATCTGAGACTATAGAAATAGAGTGTATAGTTGAGACATTAAATAGTGCAATATTAACAAATGTCGCATGGATATCTGAGGAAGTTAAAGAAGATGGAACAGTAATAAATAATCAGGTTGGTGAAGATAGAGATTCAGAACCAGGAACGATACCAAATGTAAATAAAGATAATATGCAAGACTATAAAGGAACAACAACAGAAACTGATTTATCACAAAACATATTTTATCCAGGGCAACAAGATGATGATGATTTTGAAAAATTAGTAGTAGAAGCAGTAACAGGAAACTATAAATTACAACTAGAAAAAGTAGACAAAGATAATCCAAATGTAAAACTAGAAGGAGCAGAATTTGAAGTAACACTTCCAGGAAAAGGAGCAGAAACAAAAACAACAGGATCAAATGGATTAGTAGATTTAGGAACAGTAGAAATAACAGATATAAATCAAAAAGATGAAATACTAGTAAAAGAGACAAAAGCCCCAACAGGATATAATAAAATATTAGACACAATGAAAATAGAAGTAGAAAAGCAATTAGTAGATGGAGTATATACAATAAAAGGTGCAACAATAACAGAAGGAGAAGTAGAGGGAACAAGTGTAAGTGTAGAAGGAAATGTAATAAAAATAGTAGTAGCAAATGAGTTAGTAACAGGAAACTATAAATTACAACTAGAAAAAGTAGACAAAGATAATCCAAATGTAAAACTAGAAGGAGCAGAAT
>CALXJY010000036.1 GCA_944388755.1 uncultured Clostridia bacterium
GAGCAATATTTAGCAGAATTAAGAGAAAAATATATTATGGATCAAAAAGCTATTGAAGATGCTGGATATGATAAAGGTTTAAAAACTGGCATATATCAAGGTATCTCTCAAGAAAAACTACAAATTGCAAAAAAAATGCTTAATGAAAAGATAGACTTAGATACTATTAGCCGAATTACTGGACTATCAATCCAAGAGTTAAAAAATTTATAAATTTATTATTAACTTGAAATACTTGTCTCAATACTCTTCTAAAATATTCTACTATTTTATATTAGGTTCCTAAGGTAATATTAGAATTATTAGCATTTTCTATAATTTTATCCAATATTTTACAGCTACCTGTAACTTGTAAACTTATTCCCTCATTTGTCGTTGCATTCCTAAGGCAAAATAAATAATATTCATAACCCTTGAATATATCTTCGTTTTTTTATTATTTAATTACTATCACATTTATATCAATCTGTTTATACCATTGTCTATATTTTTATTACCGCTGTAAAAATGCTATTCCGTAATAATTATAATAAGCTTAAAAATATAAATGCATTTTTAAATTTATTATAAATACAAAAAAACATGAATCCACATTCATATAAATTCATGTTTTTATAAAAATATAAAATTTTAATTTAAATAATATACGTCACATTCATTTAAAATTTTTAAATGATTTTCTTTCCTTTTGTTTTCATTTATTCTCTCATTATTTTATTCATCTTCACCTTGAAGTTTTTCGGCTCTATCTGCTGCAATTAGATTATCTATCATTTCGTCTAAATCTCCATTTAAAAAGTTTTCCATCTGATAAATACTCATTCCTATTCTATGGTCAGTTATTCTTCCTTGTGGATAATTGTATGTTCTTATCTTTTCACTTCTATCTCCAGAACCTACTTGTGACTTTCTTGCATTTGAAATTTCACTATCTTGTTTTTGTTTTTCTATTTCATATAATTTTGTTCTAAGCATTTTCATAGCATTATCTCTGTTTTGAAATTGTGATCTTTCTGTTTGACATTCAACCACTATTCCAGTTGGTTCATGTATTAACCTTACGGCTGATGAAGTTTTATTAATATGCTGTCCTCCTGCTCCTGATGATCTAAATACTTCCATTTTTATATCAGAAGGATTTATTTCAATTTCTACATCTTCTACAACAGGTAATACAGCTACTGTTGCTGTTGAAGTATGAATTCTTCCACTACTTTCAGTATCAGGTACTCTTTGTACTCTGTGAACACCACTTTCAAATTTTAATCTACTATATACTCCTTTTCCTGTAATCATAAAAGATATTTCTTTATATCCACCTAAGCCTGTTTCATTTTCATTTAATACTTCTAACTTCCAATGTTTCTTCTCTGCATACATTGTGTACATCCTAAATAATGTACCTGCAAATAATGCTGCTTCTTCTCCACCTGCTCCTGCACGAATTTCGCATATAATATTTTTGTCATCATCAGGATCTTTTGGTATTAATAATATTTTTAATTCTTCTTCTATTTTTGGCAATTGTTCCTTTGCTTGGTAATAATCATCTTCGGCAAGTTCTTTTAAATCCTTATCCTGCATCATTTCTTTAGCATCTTCCATCTCTTGCTTTACCTTTTTATATTCTCTATATTTAGTTACAACTTCTTCTATTCCTGCATGTTCTTTTACTAATTTTTGCCATTCTGATTGGTTATTTATAATTTCAGGATCACTTATCATTTTAGTAAGTTCTTCATATCTTTTTTCTACTAATTCTAATTTATCAAACATAATATATCTCCTCTTTAATGCTTAATTCACATCACCTATTTTACTGTATTAATAGGATTTTGTCAAGTTTTAAAAGAGCATATTTAATGCTCTTTACACTTTAAATATATATTTTTTAGCTAAATAACAATACACTTAATATTGTGTTTTATCTATTAAAAACTTCTTGAGCTTCCTCCTCCACCTGAAGAACCTCCACCTCCTGAAAATCCTCCACCAGAGAAGCCCCCTCCTGAAAATCCACCTGGAAAACCTCCAAAAAAGCCTCCTCCTGAAGATCCATCATGCCAGTTTGAATTACTAATAAGTGCTGGAAGAAATATAATAAATGGAATTATAAAATATCCAGCAACCATAATATATGCTCCAGTGATAAAATAAATTATTGTATATATAATAAAATATATAATTCCAAATCCTATTTTCTTTTTTCTACTACTCATAAAATATATTAATATTGAAGCAAGACCATAATACATAACCCAGCTATTTTGTATATTTGAATTTACAGCCTTAGGCTTAGCTTGATTGTCTATAGTTACACCATATTCTTCTGATACTGTTTCCAATACAGCATTGTACCCATTTAATATTCCATCATTATAATTATCTTGTTTTAAATATGGAATAATATATTGATCTTGAATTCTTCCTGTTTTCCCATCAGGTAAAGCCCCTTCTAAGCCATACCCTACTTCTATTCTAAATTCGCGTTCTCCAGTAGTACATAATAGAAGAACTCCATTATTTTTTTCTTTGTCCCCAATTCCAAAATTTCTAAATAACTCTGTTGCATATTCTTCTATACTTTTACCATCTAAACTATTAACTGTAACAACGACTATTTGAGCTCCAGTCTGCTCCTGCAAATTAGTATTTGTATTAATAATATATTGTTCTGTCTCATCTGTTAATACATCTGCATAATCATTCACATAAAAATTGCTTGTTGGAGAAACAGTTGCATTTACATTTGCCGTAGGTAAAATTAATATTAATAAAAAAACTATTGCTATAAATTTTATTATTTTTCCAGTAAATATGTCACTTACATTCATAATTTTAGAATTGAACATTAGGAACCTCCTCACTTCCTTCTTCTGCCTCAAAATATTCTTTTTCTCCATATCCAAACATACCTGCAATTATAACTGTTGGGAATCTCTTTATTTTTAAGTTATACTCTTTTACTGCATCATTATAATCTTTTCTAGCTGTTGCTATTCTATTTTCTGTTCCAGCCAACTCATCTTGTAATTGAATAAAATTTTGTGATGATTTTAAATCAGGATAATTTTCTACTACAACTAAAAGATTATTTAAAGCTGAAGTTAGTTCTTCGTTAGCTTCTGCTTTTTCTGCTACACCACTTGCACCCGCAAGCTTTGCTCTTGCATCTGTTACAGATTGTATTACACTTTGTTCTTGCTGTGTATATCCTTTAACTGTATTTACTAAATTTGGTATAAGATCTGCCCTTCTTTGTAATTGTGTATCAATGGTTGAAAATTTATTGTCAACCTCCTCTGATACAGAAATAATACTATTATAGTTTGCAATAAGAACTACTGCTAAAATTGCTATGATCGCTATAACAACTATAATTATAATACTTGACTTTTTCATTTAAAACCTCCTATTTTTGTTAGTTTAACACCTAACTATATTTTATATTCTAAATTATAACATTTCTATATATTTTTGTCATTACATTTCTTAAAACTTTAACTAAAATTACTAAATTTTTTATATAATTATATTTACAAAAAAATATATAAAATATATAATATAAATGAGTTTTCCGATACAAATGAAAGGAGTAAATTATGAAAAAACATAAGAAATTTTTATTTATATTACTAATATTTATGTCAATTTTATTTTTTACACAAAAAATCTATGCATCAAATGCAGATTCGCTACAAAAAGTAGAATACTCAGAAGATTTCAAAAAATGGTTAGAACTTTCTGAAGAAGAAAAAAATAATGTATTAATGCCTAGAATGTTTAATGTAGATTACACAGATTCTATTTCAAGAAATCCACTTAATGTAGCTAAACTTTTAAAATCTACTTTAAACCCAAAATATAGTCTAAGAGATATAATACCAGAAAATTTAACAATACGAAATCAACAAAGTACAAACTTATGTTGGGCATTTGCTACACTATCTTCACTAGAAACTAATCTCGCACTATATAATTATAATAGAGGTATTAACACTAATAAAATCTATGACTTCTCTGAAAGGCATATGGAATATGCAACAAGTAAAACATTTGCAAACAATGTTACAAATCCTTTAGGATATAATAGAGAAGTTGGAAGTGGTGCTTCTTACCAAATCGCTCAATCTTATTTAACTAATGGAAGTGGTGCAATATTAGAATCAGATATGCCTTTTGAAAACAATGAAAATACTATAGATATTAGCGAAATACAAAATAAAAAAGTTTCTAGTCAAGTATATGATACAATTTCTTTTCCTGATTACCAAACAGCAACAGGAGAAGAAAAAACAAAAATTATGAATCAAATTAAAGAACATATTCAAAATTACGGAGGAGTACAAGCTTCTTTACATGGTAACTCTTCTAATATAAGTTCTTTCAGCTGTTATAACAATTCTACAGGTGCAAAATATTGCAACAATACTGATCTACACCCTATAGATCATGCTATTTCAATAATTGGTTGGGATGATAATTACAGTGTTGATAATTTTGCCGAATCTAATAGACCAAGTTCAAATGGTGCTTGGATTGCAAGGAATTCTTGGGGAGATAAAATAGAATATACATTATTAGAAGTAAAGCAACTAATTTTCAATATATATAAAAATCAAGAAATAGGAAAAGATTGGACTTCAGCAGAAGATGTACCTGATAGCCTAATTGAAAGTAATGGTTTCACAATAGATGGTGATATTGCATATGTGCCATATGGAGATAATGGATTTATATATGTATCATACGAAGATATTAACATATCTAAAAATATGTTTGGAATAGTAAAAGCATCAGATACAATTAGTTATGATAACATATATCAATATGATTACTACTTTCCAGGAATGCAATTAAATGCACCTACACAAACTATATTTTTAGCAAATATTTTTGATAAAAAATCGTCAGAAACAGAATATTTAACACAAATATCTTTATATGCTCCTGAAACATATACTTGCAAAGTATATGTAAACCCAAATGGAACAAGTTTTTCTAAAAATAATTTACAGCAAATTTCTTTAAAAACTGGAGAAACTGAAACATTTTCTACTGGCTATCATACTTTAGAATTTGCTAAACCTATTGAAATTAATTCTAATTCATTTTCAGTAGTAGTAGAAATTCAAAGTACTAATCAAAATTCAGTAAAAGTATCATTAGAAACTAAAATTCCAGGTATAAGTACATGGGATTCTGTAACAACAGAAAAAGAAAAATGTTTTTATTCATTTGGAAACGGTTTAGACAGTGCTGAATGGGTAGATATAGGTACATTACATGACGCAAATCCTTCTTTTAGTAATGGAGATTCAACAATAAAAGCTTTTACAACAAATGAATTAGATGATGGATCATTAAAAAGTATTGAAATAATTACACCTCCTAATAAGACATCATATTTTGAAGGAGAAAATTTTGATAGCACAGGTATGGTTGTACAAGCAAATTATAATAGCAAAACAAATCCATCTAGTATATTAGACAATTCAAGCTATAATATTACAAATGGAACAAATTTAAAAGCTAGCCAATCATCAGTAACAATTTCTTATCAAGATAAAACTGCTACACAACCTATAACAGTTAAAGAAAATAATATTATAGAACTAAAAATAAAAACACCTCCTACAAAAACAGAATATAAAGAAGGAGAAAATTTTGATAAAACTGGTATGGTTGTAGAAGCAACATATGCAAATGGTACAACTAAAGAAATTTCAGATTATACAATAACAAATGGAAATAACTTAAAGCCTGAACAAAAAGAAATAATAATTAATTACCAAGACAAAACAATTACACAATCTATACAAGTTACATCTAATCCTTTAATAGAAATACATGTATCTAAAGAACCTAATAAAACATCATATGTTGTTGGACAAAATTTTGATAAAACTGGTATGATTATTACAGGTATTTATGAAGATGGTTCAGAATACGAAATAATTGATTATACAATAGAAAATGGCTCAAATTTATCTATCGGACAGACAAGTGTTACAATATCATTTGATGGAAAAACAACTACACAATCAATCTCAGTAGAAGAAAAAAGAATTACTGGAATCCAAGTTAATAAAGCTCCATCAAAAACAAAATATATTCAACATAAAGAAGATTTAGACCTAACCGGAGGATCAATTTTAGTAAGTTACAATGATAATTCAAGTGAAGAGATAAATTTAACATCAGATGAGATTTCTATTACAGGATTTGACAACACAACATTAGGTAAAAAAACTATAACAATAAATTATGAAACATATAGTACATCATTTGATATAGAAATAGTAGAAGAAATAACTGCTGTAAATTCTAATTTTGACAATATTAATTACAAAGTAACTAATGCAAAATATTATACATTTTCTAATAAAAATGAAGAAGAATATTTTGTCATAGATTTTAATATAGATGGAATAGAAAATACTTTTGAAAATGATAGTTATGAATATTACTACTATTTATCTCCAAACCAAAATGAGACAAACATTCAAGATTGGGTTAAAATATCAAAAAGCAATTCATTTAGCAGTACACTTAATTTTGAAATAAATACAAAAGACATAAAAAACTATGTAGATATTTCTGATGCAGATACTTTATATTTATATATAAAAGAAGTTGTAATAGCTGGAGGTAGCCAATCAGTACTCGTACCAAAACCTATGGAAATTACACCTGATGTTACAGTTCAAGTTTATTTAGATAATGCAATTCTTGATAATTACGGTTCTGATAATAATGTTACTAATAATAATACAATCAATAATAACACAAACAACACTTCAAACAATAAAGCACAAATATCTACACTCCCAAAAGCTGGTATAAAAACCATATTAATATTGATTTTAGTATTTTCTATAATAAGTATTGTAATTTACTTTAGATATAAAAATTTAAAAAAATATATTAAATAAATATTTTATGACATGAGAGTAATTAAATTTTTAATTAACTCCCATGTCATTTTTAAATTTTTATTAAATTAAATTCAAGTCCATTTTTTTGTAAAATATCTTTTTCCCTATTAGTACATGTAAAAATCAAAATTTGTCTATTAGGATATTGTTTATACACATATTTTAGGAAATTTTCCAAACGCTCATCATCAAAATAGGCAAATACTTCATCTAATATTATTGGCAATGTTTCACTTGATATATCTTCTACCATAGATAGTCTAAGTGAAAGATATAATTGCTCTATTGTTCCAACACTTAATTTTGCAACAGGTACATATTCTCCATTTTCTGTTTCAACTATAAGTCCTTTTTCATCATTAAATCGTACATTTGTATATTTATTATTCGTAATTTCTGATATATTCTTAGATAAATTTTGCGTAAATTTAGGTGTAACCGTATGCCTCATTTTTTCATAACATTCTTGTAATATTTCTTTTGCTAAATTAATACTCATATTTAATTTTTCTAGATTTCGTTTTTGTTCTGTAGCATTTACATATTTTTCTTCTAGCATAGCCAATTTTTCTAATTTAGGAATAATATTTGTTTTGTCTAATTCTATACTATGTAATTCTATCTTTTTATTATTTAATTTATTTTGCAAGATATTTATATTTTCATAAATATTATCACTATTTATATTTTCTATTGTTAAGTCTTTTGTTTTGTTAATTAATTCTTGTTCTATTTTTTGTCTTCCTAAATTAATTTCTGAATTAATATTTTCATTATCTTTTTCTAAATTTATTATTTCATCTTGTAATAATTTTATTTTTTCTTGAATTAATTCATTTTGCTTTATCATTTCTTGTTTAATTTTTATTTCTTTCTTGTACTTTTTTTGTATCTTACATATGTTAATAATTAATACTACTGAAATTATTAAACTAGTACCTAATATAATATAATTTAACATATTATTTTTTAGTAATATAAATTGCAAAATATTTATAAAAAGCAAGAAAATCACTGCTATAAATCTACTTATAAATTTAGGTTTTTTTATTTTTTTATTTTCTAATGTATTTTTGTTTTCTAATTGTATTTGGTCTATTTTTCCATCTAACTCTCGTATTTTTTCTATATTTTGTTTTCTTATATTTTCTTTTAATAATAATTTTTCGTTTTCTAATTTATTATTTTCAAAAATTATTTTACATTGATTTAATATTTTTAATTTTTCTTCTATTTGTTTTATTTCTTCTAAAATACTGTTTTCTTTTTCTTCAATTTCATATTGCATTTCTTCATATTTTTTTAGTTCTTGTTTTTGTATTTCTAATTCTTTTATTGTATTTTCTATAATATTTATTGGTCTTTCCCTTGATCTTTGAGTTCCAACTTCATCTAATTGTCTTCTATTTATTCTATCAATAGCCAATTTATATGAAACATTATCTTCTCCTGTTCCAACTAAATTAGCAATTCTTTGCATTAAGATGCCTTGTTCATTCTTTTGCAACTTTGTTTCTTGCTGATTTATTACTAGTGTTGATAAAAAAAGAGCTTCATCCACTTTTGTCTGTTCATAAAAAAAGGCATTTCCTTCTGATTTATCTATTGGAAACTCTTTTGAAATATCTTCCATTTCCTCATTAAAAATTTTAGGATTTTTTTTCTTGAAGTCTCTGTATACTTCATATGTTTCTCCATTGTCTAATTCATATGTTAATCTCCCTGAAAAATCCTCGCCATTCCATGGCTTATATTTCTCCATATCAGAATATTCTTTGCCTTTTTTATTTTTAGATATTCCATAAAAGCTATTTATTATAAATTTTAAAATAGTTGATTTTCCCGCTTCATTTTTTCCAAATATAATGTTTAAGTTATCTTTTAATTCTATTTCTTTATCTTTTAGTTTTCCAAAATTATTTATTTTTAGTTTTTTTATTTTCAAAAATAATCCTCTCCTTAATTTATTCTAAAGCATCAAAAGCAATTTCAACAGCTTTTTCTAGTATTTCTTTTTCCTCTTTTGTTATATCTTCCATATTCATTTTTTCTAATATTTGTTTAGCAAACAATCCTCTTAAAGTAGTTTCATTTGCAATTTTCTCTAAATCATAATTTAATTTCGTTTTATCTTTTATTTTTATAACTTGGTTATTTTCTATAAATTTATATAAACCATATGTGTTTATCTCAAAATTTCTTTTTCCAACCAAAATAATTTTAACAAATTGATTTTCACTAAAACTTTGACTATTTATATATTCAATCAATTCTTCTTTTGAAATTATATTCGTAATATCTATTTCTCTTTCTACAAACTCTCTATTATCTATTTTTATAAATTCTAAATCTAATTTATTTTTTTGTATATCTCCAACAATCATTCCATGTTCCCCAAGTTCATCAAATCCTAGGGAAACTGTAGATCCTGGATAAACAATTCTTTGATTAGCTTCATCATTATATGACATTTTATGTATATGTCCTAATGCTACATAATCAAAATTTTTATCTTCTAACATTTTTTTTGATATTGAATTATATTGCTTTTCTTCGATACTTGCACCATTTAATGTTCCATGTATTATTAATATATTTATTTTATTTTTTTCATCTAATTCGATACTTTCTATATTAGAATTTGTACAATAGAAATTATCAAAGCCATATCCATATATATTAACATTTTCTAAACCTATTTTTTCAATTTTAGATTTAAATATATGAACATTTTTATTCCATTTAAATTGTGTGTAATATGAATTTTGCAAATATGGGTCATGATTTCCTGGTGATATAAATATGGCTGTATTTGGTATTTCTTTAAATAAATTATTTATATATTGAATTGTAGATTTTTTGATATATTTGTGTTCATACAAATCACCTGCTATAAATAAATATGGCACATTATTTTCTTTTATATATTCTATTACTTTTTTTATTGCTCTTCTTTGATCTAATCTTCTAATTTCTCCCAAATTATCTTTATCTGACAAATTTACAAATGGACTATCTATATGCAAATCTGCAATATGTACAAACTTCAAATTTTATCACTTCCCTTTCTATTATTACAATATATTTATATCATACAAACGTAAGTTTGTAAATAAGTTTTTAAAAAAGACTCATACTTTTTTAAGTACGAGTCTTTAAAATTAATGGAAAGATAGATAAATAAGTGAAAATTTTTGTTTTATTATTCATCATCATCTAATGCACCAAATAATTCATCAAATTTTGCTTCTAATTCTTTTTGTAAATCATATTCATCATCTTGTGGTAATAGTGGTGCATCTTCTATATCTTTTTGTTCATTTATTTTATTATCTAATTCTGTAATGGCATTTACTGGTATAGTTTTCTCTTCATCTTTTTTTGGTTCTTCTATATCATCAAATAAATCATCTAAAGATTCAACTTTTAAATTTTCTACCTGTTTTTCTTTATCTTCCTCAGGTACATATGGATTATATGGATTATATTTTCTCCATGTTCCTCTATTAATTTCTCCAATATCATTATGACTAATCTCATGTTGTTTTAAAACCTTTGCCATTGGATGTTCAAAATAGTAAAATTTTCTTGTCTTTACAGGTCTTAAACCTTTTACAAATATTATACATTCATCCATATCCATTCTACGTAATTCGTCTGGTGTCATAAGAGCTCTTGCCATTACTTGGTCAGATACGCTTTTTCCTGTTTTCATGTTTTGCTTATCTCTATTTATTGAAATACTATCTCTATCAATTGTTTTTTCACCTAATTGTTTAGAAAAATATTCTACTGTTTTATATGAGTTACTTCCTAAAAATACATGTGTATCACAGTTACCCATAATTGTTTCATAAGATTTCTCATAAACTGCTTCTAATTGATCTACATTTTGCAATATAACACTAAAAGATATATTTCTACTTCTTGATGTTGATATTTTCTTATCAAAATCAGGTATTTTACCTATATTGGCAAACTCATCTAATATAAAAAATGTTTGTTCTTTTAATTTTCCCCCATTTTTATCTGCATGATCATATAATTGTTGAATCATTTGTGAGAAAAAGATTGTAAGTAAGAAATCATATGCTCCATGTGTATCAGGTGATATTACATATACAGCTGTTTTTCTGTCTCCTATTTCGTCAAAATCTATAGTATCTGTTGATGTTAGTTCTGCAATATCTTTTGAATCAAATTTTCCAAGTTTTGATTGTAAAGTTGTTAAAATTGAACCATAAGTTTTCTCAGGAGCTATCTCAATAGATTTATAATACATTCTTGCAGGATGGTCAGTTGGAAGTACACTTATTAACTCTGTTAATAAATTACTACCACCATTAGTATTTGCAGCTCTTACAAGTTCTGCACAACTAGTTAAATTCTGTTCTTCCTCAGGTCTTGTTGCTATCAAATAATATATCAATGCTTTTAATAACATTTCTGCAGAATCTTCCCAAAATGGATCAGAAGCTTTATTATCCCCCTGTCCTTTTACTATTGTATTTGCTATAACATCCACATCTATTCCTGATGACACATGCTTTAGTGGGTTATATCCATCACTAAATTGTGGTCTTATTAGATTTAATACTTTTATTTTATACCCATTATCTTTTAAGTATCCTGCTGTTCTATCATATAATTCACCTTTAGGGTCAGTAAATACATATGATCCTAACATTTGAAATGCATTAGGTATAGAATATGATGCAGACTTACCTGAACCTGAACCGTCCAACAACTAACACATTTACATTTCCTCTTTTATCAACTGGAAGATAGTTATTTTCTGCTAAAATAATTCCTTTTTTCTTGCTCAATATATTATATTGCTCTCCATGTTTACTCCAATCACTTGACCCATGTTCTATATCAGTATATTCGTTTTTAGGTGCTGTTTTTGCTATTCCTATAAAGAAAAATACTAAATATACTACTGTATAAAAAACTAGTATTGGAAAAAATGTTCCAAATGCTCCTTGTGAAAATATGTTTCCAAATGCTTGAAATGGATTCATTATATTCTGAATTATTCTATCAAATAAAATTGTAAAATCCATTGTTCCACTTTCACTTGCTTGAAATATACTAAGTGATAAAGGCGAAACAAATACTATGGTTATTACTACCCATAGTATTCCATATATTATAAAATTTTTTCTATTTCTTCTTATTGCGCCTTCTACTTTATAATTCATCATATCCACCTACTATCTTTTGTTTATTAACTTCTATTAATGCTCTTGACCTTTATCAATTTTTTGTCCTTTACTAATTTCAACACTCTTACCTTGTTTTTTACGAGTTTCAATGACTTCTTCCATAAGTTGTTCATTTACTTTTACGACTTTTCCATCTACTATTCTAACTGTTAATCCTGTTTTTGGATCTTGAGCAAATTCATGATTTTTAACTGTTGCCTGGATAAGTTCTTCTGCTATTTTCTCTCCTATTACATCTGTTCTAGCTGCTTTTTCTACTTTTGTTGCATCCCCATGTTTTTGACCTTTTGATAATTCATTTTGTACTTCTACAATCATAGAACATACTATTTCAAGTATTTGTGGGGTATTATCTCTTTGTGTTCCTGCATTTCCCATTTAAAACTTCCTCCTTAATTATCTTTCTTGTCTCTGATTTCAAAGGCAAAATAAGATTTATATGGTTTTAATTTACACTTTCCTTTTACTTCATTTGTTTTTTCATCAAAATAAAGCATTGGCTTTACCTCTTCTGTAGTTTCAGGATCAATTATACATATAGGTCTCTTTAAATTTGGTGTATATCTAAAATCCTTGTATTCTGTTTCGGTTTCATTATATATACTATCAAATTTTAGTGGCATTGGTCTTTTAGATATCGATATTTTTTCTCCTTCTAATAATGCAGTATTAACCACAACCCTATCTTTAGCAAATGACAATATTACTAATTGGTCATAGTCATCAGACGGATTGTCTACATAAAAAGTTTTTCTAGTATTATCTCCTCTAATTTCTTCTGTAAAATCTAATCTTTGCATAGTATATTTAGGTGATTCATCTAAAAATTCTTTTTCTGTTTTATTTATTTGATATATTACTGTTTTTACATCTTTAGGATCAGTAATACTAAAATGCTTTCCTTGCCACATATCCATATTTAATTTGACACCTCATTCCTATGATTTAACACATAGCTTGTCTTTTGTTTAGTCCACAATATATTATACAGGAAAACAAGCTATTTGTCAATATAAAATTTATGTTAATCTGTAAAATTTATATTTGTTTTAATTATTTTCTAATCTACTCTTGGATTAAAATTAGAAACTTCTTTAAGTTTTTCATACAAACTTCTCTCTATATCATTTAACTTTTTAGGTACAATTATTTTTACCTCTGCTATAAGATCTCCTCTTTCACCTTTCCCATCATGATATCCTTTATTTGGAATCCTTAGCTTTTCTCCACTTTCTATTCCTTGTGGAATATATATTTTAGTTTGAGAATCTATTGTAGGAATAGTAACTCTTGCCCCTAATGTAGCTTCCCATGGTGTTAATAACAAATCTGTATATAAATCATATCCTCTGAGTTTAAATCTTGAATTATCTTGTATCATTATCTTTATATACAAATCTCCATTTTTTCCACCATTTATCCCTTGTTTTCCTTGTCCTATTAACCTTATTTTTTCTCCATTTCTTATTCCCTTTGGAATAGTAATTGAGTAGGTTTTATTTTTTCCTTCAAGTGTTTTAAAAGATACTTTTTTTTCTGCCCCAAAATATGCTTCTTCTAGTGAAACAGTAATTTGTGTTTCTATATCTTCTCCTCTTTTACTAGAATCTTTTGCATTTGTCTGAACATTTTCTATATTTCCTAAAAACATTTGAAATATTGATTCTTTATTTCTTATATTTGGTTGTTTAACTCTAACATGGTTTGCATTCCATGTTCTATCATATTTTCTTTTTGTTGATGGTACAGAAAGAATTCTATATGCTTCATTTATATCCTTTATTTTTTCTTCTGCTAATGTATTTCCTATATTCACATCTGGATGATATTTTTTTGCAGCCATTCTATATGCTGTTTTTATTTCATCTATAGTTACTCTACTAGTTTCTAAACCAAGAATTTTGTAATAATCTTTAAAAATCATTTAACATCCTCCCCTAAAATTAGGTACATATATTATATCAAGATATTACAAAAAAATCTATAGTTTTAAAAATTTTTTATAAAATCATCACATAATTGATAAAATTTCATTCCATTAGAAGCCTTAAATAAAATAACATCATCTTTTTTTACTTTTTGCGTTAAATATCTAACTATTTGTTTACCTTCTTTAAAATAATGTGCTTCTTTTACACCTTTTTCTGTTGCTACATCTATAATATATTTGCTACTTTTCCCTGAACATAACAAAATATCTATACCACTTTCAGCAATAAAACTACCTATATCTTTGTGCAATTTTTCTGAAAAATCCCCAAGTTCTAGCATATCTCCAAGTACGGCTATCTTTCTGCCTGTTTTATAAGTCTCCAAGTTTTTTATTGATGCCTTAACAGCTTCTGGACTAGCATTATATGCATCATTAATCACTGTTATATTATTTTTCAATTTTGTAACTTCCATTCTTTTTTCTGTTAGTTTAAATGTTTCTATTCCTTTTTTTATATCTTCCACATCTATGCCTAATATTTTACCTACTAATGTAGCACATAATGCATTATATATAAAATGTACTCCTCCGGCTTGTACTTTTAGTTTAACTTTTTGTTTGTCTGTATTACAAATAAAATCACTTGAATTCTCTTTTAAATTTATGTTATCTGCCCATACTTCTACTTTTTCATCATTTAAATTTTCTATAGCAAAACCATGAATTTTTATGTCTTCTTTGTTAGTTTTACTCCACTTTTGAAGTAAATCATTATCACTATTAATTATAATTTCTTTTTTATCCATTCCATCTAAAATCTCTAATTTTGCCTTTAGAATATTTTCTCTTGAACCCAAATTTCCTATATGTGATGTACCTATATTTGTTATAACTGCAATATCAGGTCTTGCAATCTTAGTCAAAGTTTCTATCTCTCCCATATGGTTCATTCCCATTTCAACTACTGCAACTTGTTCATCTCTTAATTTTAATAATGTTAATGGTACACCTATGTGATTATTATAATTTCCAATTGTTTTTAATGTTTTGTATTTTTGTGATACAACACTTGCTACCATATCCTTTGTACTTGTTTTACCAACACTGCCTGTTATTGCTATCACTTTTAAATTATTGCCATATAAGCTTCTCTTATATGACGCTATTTGTTGCAACGCAACTAAACTATCTTCAACCATTAAAATAGTTTTATTTTCCCAATTTTTCAAATCTTTTTTATCTATATTTATCTTATTTATTATTACAATATCAGCACCCTTTTTTAATGCCTCTTGCCAATAATAGCTACCATCACTTTTTTCTGTCTTTAGCCCTATATATACATCATTTGGTTTCATTTTTCTCGTGTCATATGCAAAATCACAACATTCTTGTTCTAAATTTCCTTGTATCATCTCTGCTTTTGTAATTTTAATAACATCTTTTACTCGAATACTTGTATCCATTACATTTCCTCCCTTATTTATTACTCATATTTTTAATAATATGACTTAAAATTTGAATATATGTTATTTCTTATTATATAAGAAAATCACTTATTCTTTAAGAAAGTTAGTTTGTACATATTTACTGTCTAAAGAACAAATCGGAAAGCCTTATAATTTTGCAATAATTTTAACTTTTTTCTTTATCTTTCCGTTAATTTGTTCTGCGCCAAATTTATGTAATAAATTTGTGTGCAATATGTTTTCTCTATTAGAAAAGTCAGCATGACTTTCCTAATAGAGAACAAATCGGAAAGCCTTAAAATTTGCAATAATTTT
>CALXJY010000037.1 GCA_944388755.1 uncultured Clostridia bacterium
TGGTCAGCCAGAATAAAAATAGTACTAAAGAGGAAATTTTTTTACTGGCTAACCATCAGTAATTTCCTATACATGATTGTTTTACTAATACTAGCTGGAGTAACAATTGCGACACTGACAGGAGAGAATGGAATACTTACACAAGCATCAAGAGCGAAAGAGGAGACAGGAAAAGCACAGACAAAAGAACAAAGTACTTTAAATAGTTATGAAGATAAAATAAATGAATATGCAGGAATAGACTGGGATACGGTATTAGCTAATGCACAAAAACATCCAGATCAAAAAACAAGCACAGCAATAGGAGTTGGAAATGATGGAAGAGCAGTTAATATGGATTTATGGGAATATACCTTATTGGATGATGGAAACTATGGACTAAATGATGAAGAATCTTTAGCAGCAATAGGAATAAGAAGTAGCGGATACAAAGGTAAAATAATAGATGGAAGAATTGAAGGAACAATACCACAATATATAAAAGTTTCAGAAGATACAGAATTTAAAAAAGTAACCAATTTAGCTTTTACTTTTGATGGTATTGAAACACTTGAAGAATTACCTATAATACCAAATACAGTAACAAGCATATATAATACGTTTAGATATTGCAACATTATCAATATAGAATATTTGCCAAATAGTATAGAAAATATGCAAGGGGCTTTTTATGGTTGCGAAAAACTAAAAACAGTTTCAAAACTTCCAGAGAATGTTAAAAATCTATCATGGACTTTTAGAGGATGTACAAGTTTAGTTGAT
Organism: uncultured Clostridia bacterium; assembly: GCA_944388755.1. GTDB lineage: Bacteria > Bacillota > Clostridia > TANB77 > CAG-508 > CAG-269. The sequence goes on from CALXJY010000037.1 coordinate 763, forward strand.
GTTTGTGATATACCAAATAATACAACAAATTTGGAAGCAACCTTTTTTAGAATGTAGTAATTTAATTATAGCACCTAATATACCAGAAAGTGCAACAAACATGCATGCTACTTTTTCCATGTGTACTAGTTTAACAACGGTAAAAAGAATACCAAGTAATGTAAATAATTTGATTAACACTTTTGATAACTGTACAAATTTACAGGGAGAACTGAAAATTGATGCGAATGTTACAGGACAAATGATAGACGGACAAAAGGATTATCAAGGATGTTTTTGGCAAGCATGTACAGCAGAAGGAATACAATTAAAAATATCAGGAAATTGTGCAATTTTAGATGAAATAGTTGGCTCAGCAAATTCTGATTCTAATATTTCGGTTTCAAAATAAACATAATAAAAGTTCATAATTTTTTATTTTTGAATAAAAAATAAAATAGGGGAAAAGATAACTAATTATTGTTCTTTTAATCTTAGCAGGAGCAAGCATTGCTATGCTAACAGGAGAAAATGGAATACTAACTCAAGCACAAAGAGCAAAAGAAGAAACAGAAAAAGCAAAAGTAAATGAAGCAAATGTGTTATCAAGTTATGAAGATGTAATATATGAAGTAACTGGAGATGTACCACAAGTTAGTGATAGTAATCCAGGAACATTAGAAGGAAGCGGAACAGAACAAGATCCATATACAATAAATAGTATAGAAGATTTAGTATTTTTTGCAGATGATGTGACAAATGGGAATAATTATGAAGGAAAACATGTAAAGCTAGAATATTCATTAGATTTTAAATCTGAATTATCTTATGTTGATTCTGATATTGAGAATTTTTGTGGTTACAATGGAGCATTAAAAAATGCTTTAACTTCAGGAAATGGATTTCGTGGAATAGAATCAACAAACCCAAATGCAAATGAGAGTGTCTTTTATGGACATTTTGATGGAAACAATTGTATTATAAGTAATTTGTATATGAATGGATTATACACAGATAATTTTGTTGGGATTGGATTATTCAATAATAATTGTATTAAATAGCTCGTACCTCGCTATGAAACGAATGAATAAAATTGAAAAAATATAGAACTAAATGCTGGCGCATGGTCATAATGAAAAACCGTTAGCATCCAAAACCAAATAATAAATAAGTATCCTCTAACAAAAAACTTTAAAAGAATAGAATATAAAAATTATGAATAAATAGATAAAAGCGCAGAGACACTTGAAAATAAAGGTAATCTCCTTTAAAATATATTATGTAAATTATTACAGAAAATATATTTTTTAGGGGGTTTTTTTGACATGACAAACAAAAAATTAATTGAAAAATTGCAAGAAGACATGGAAATGAGAGGCTTTTCTCATTACACAAAAGACAGTTATCTGAGAAAAGCAAAAGAAATAGTAAAATATTTTGGAAAGCCAATGAGACAAGTAACAACAAAAGAATTACGATACTTTTTAATGAAATACTTAAGAGAAGTAAAGAAAGTAGGAGAACAAAGTGTAAATTACTACAACAGTGTAATAAGATTCATATATGATGTAGTATTAGATTATCCAATGAATTACAAACAATTACCAATGTATAAAAAGAAAAGGAAGTTACCAAAGATATTAAGTGAAGAAGAGCTTAATGTCTTTTTTAATGCTTGCGATAATTACATGTACAAAACAATCTTCATGATGATATATGGGTCAGGACGAAGAATCTCAGAAGCAACAAATATAAGAATAGAAGATATAGACATTGCTATTCTCTTGTTACTAGATAGTAATTTTTAACATAAAATTGCATCAAACTCAATCATTGTAATAATATTGTAACAAAAATTTAATATTAAAATTTTTATTAATTTTTTAAGAAAATAGCTGTATTATCATTTTCTTATAGAAAAATCGACAGACCACTTGCCAATATACAATTAATATATTATAATACTACAAACGGATTAAACAGAACCGTCACAAAAATGAAAAAGAAAGGAAGTAAAAAATGCGTAATTTTCTAAAGGGAATAATAGTAGGTATTGGAGGAATAGCACCAGGACTAAGTGGAAGTGTATTACTTGTAATATTTGGACTATATCAAAAAACAATAAATGCAATAGGAACACTATTTAAAGATTTCAAAAAAAATATGTTATTTTTAATACCACTATTCTTGGGATTTGGAATAGGTGTAATAATATTTAGTAAAATAGTAAACTACTTCTTAAATAATTTTGAAATGTATACAAGATTTACATTTTTAGGATTAGTAATAGGAACTATACCACTATTCTATAAAGAAGTAAAAAAAGAAGGATTTGATAAAAAATATTACATATTAATAATTATAGCAGCAATATGTGGATTTAGCCTATTTTTTGTAAATAAAGACTTCTTCCCACAAGTAACAGATCCAAACTTATTCCAATCAGTAATACTTGGTGTGGCAGTGGCAGGATCTTCAATTGTACCTGGAGTAGATAGTGCAGTTATATTATCTTCACTAGGATTATATGAATTATATGTTAGTTCACTTGCAAGTCTAAACTTTTCTATTTTAATACCAGCAGGAGTTGGATTAGTAATAGGAGCATTAGTAATTTCTTTTATAATAAATAAATTGATAAAAAGATTTTATACAGCCACATTTTCAATAATATTTGGACTATTTTTATCAATAATACCAAATGTATTAAACGAAAGTTGTAAAATAGGATTTAATGCACAATCTGTAATAGCAATAATACTTGCAATTATAGGATTTGGAATATCATATTTCTTAGGTGATATAAAAGGAAATATAGAAAAATCAAAAAAATTGCTAACAAAATTAAAAATATTATCAAATAAAACAGAAACACTAGAAGAAAAATAAGGAGCTTAATTCAAGCTCCTTAACTTACTTCTCTAAAAAATATAAATTCACTTCCATCAGTACTATTTCTAGTCTCATATAAAGAACCAGCTAAAATATCTTTACTATCAGTATTTAAATTAACATCAATATTAGCATGATAAACAAAAGAATCATCATCATAATTTTTAATATGAATATCAAATTTTAAATTATAACAAATATCCTCTAAATTAACACCAGTTTGCTCTAAAATCTTACCATTAAAAACAACAGAATTAACATCATCATGTATAGAATAATTTTTAACAATTCCTTTATTAATATAACCTAAAGAAATAGGATTAGAACAATCTGTATAAAAAGTAGGTTGAGAATAATCAGCAGTTTCATTTTGTTCATTTGTATTAATAATATTAAAATCAATTCTATTATTACTAGCTTGATCTAAATTTTCAAAAGTACCAGAAGAATTTGGATTTTTATAATTCAAAATAGGACTACCAACATCAGAATTAGAAGTAGTAATATTTATATTATCAATCCATAGTTCCTTAACAGTATTTTGAGTGGTTAAATCAGAAATAGAAGAAATATTATCTATATAAATTGAAATATCTGTATATTGGCAAATATCTAAATTTTGAAGAGATTTATTACTACTATTATCTATAGCATTACCACTACTAAATAAAAGAATTTTACTAATTTTAAAAACTGAAAGTTCATTTCCCTCAGCAATTTTTATGGATTGATTTACAAATTCATCTTTAGAATAACTAACATAAAAAAGATAAGAATAAGAGAGAATACAGAAAATCAGCAGTAAAATTAAAACAATAAAAACAATTTTAGTATTTTTAATTCGAATCTTTTTAAACTGAAATTTCAAAATATATTCCCTCCTATTAAAATATTAGCATATTATTGTAAACGACTATACAGCATTTTCATATAGCTATAAACTTTAGAATGCCAATTTTCATCACTTGCATAACGAATATTTACATCAGCTAATGTTGAACCATTATAATATGTAGCAAGAGCTTTTTCACCATCATAAATCTTTGTACCCACAGGATTAATATAATATTTAACCATAACCTTAGCAAGTAGCTCAATACCTTCTGAATAATCTTCAAATTCAAATGAAGACTCATATGGAGTTTCATCATATGCACCATATCCAAATAAATTCTTCTTATCTTGAGCAATTTGTGATGTACCCCAAGCACTCTCATGAATAGCAAGAGAAGCTAAGAAAATACCATTTATGTTATATTTTTTATCAATATTATAAAATACTTCGTAATTATCCTCAAATATATTATACTTATCATTAGGCAAGTTTGAGAAAATCTTTTTATAATCTTCTAAAGTAAATCCAGAAGATTTGTTTAAAGGCATAGTCTCATCTAAAGTAAGCATAATTTTTTGTATTCTACATTTTTCAGGCATATTAGGATTAACTTTATCAGAAGTTAAATATGTAGATTGAATATAACCTTCTATACCATCATAAGAAACTTTACACCATTCTTCACTAGGTAAATCAAGTAAAGTCACATCTAAATATATAGGGATTTCTGCAATCTCTTCTGAAGAATCAGAAGTCTCCTTATACAAAGTTCCCTTTTTAGTAAGATATAAAGTATCATTTAAATGAGCTTGGATTTTAGCTAAAAAGTCAGATGTACCAATATCAACTATTTGTGGTAAAAAATCTTGCGTTTTTTCTTCACTTAAAATATTTTCTTCTTTTAATTCACCATTTTCATAAGAACGAACCAAAGTAACATTTTTCTTACCATTAATTCCTTCTTGTAAAATAACTTCTTCACCTTTAGGCAAAATATTTCTTTCAGTATATAAAGTCTCAAAAGGAATATCTCGCTCCTCAACAACTTGCTCTTTTACAGTCTCCAAAGCAGAATTTGATGTAATAATATTATGAGCATTAATACGGTGACGATTAATTTCTATTGAAACACTATTTTTTCCTATATCAGACAAAGGAGAATACAATTCTATAGATGCATCTTTAGCAGAAATAGAAGTTGACCAAAAAACTGCAACAATAAAAGCCAAAATAACTGCAAATAAAGAAAGTGAAATACTAACAGTTTTTCTGCGAGATGAAATACGTTTTTTAGGTCTAACCGATGAGTTGTTCGCTGTAGAATTATGTACCTTTTTTGCCATCTTTTTATTTTGCTCTTCATATTTTAAACGAGTTTCTTGAAGTTCTCTAAAAACATCTGTAAGTTGCCTATTATCAGATTCAAAAAAACTTTTTTTATTAAGCATATCAATCTCCTTTCACACAAAATATATACATAAATATTATATAATAATAATCAAAACTTGTCCATAGATTTTTGCAAAAAATCACTTGCAAATTCTGTAAAATGTTATATAATAGGTATATGGTTTAATGCAAAAAATAGAAAGGAGCAAGAAAAAATGAACGAACATAATTTAGAAATTTTGCAAAAAAATATAAAATACCAATTTAAAAACATAGAATTACTAAAAAATGCACTAACACACACATCATATGCATATGAACATAATATAAAAAGCAACGAAAAATTAGAATTTTTAGGTGACAGCATTTTAGAATTCATATCAAGTGACTATATCTATAAAAATTATCCTAAACTAAAAGAAGGAGAAATGACCAAAGTTAGAGCTACAGTAGTATGTGAAAGTAGTTTATACAAAATAGCAAAAAAGCATAATTTTGGTGATTTCTTATACACAGGAAAATCAGAAAGAGTATCAAAAGGAAACCAAAAGCCAGCAATATTAGCAGATAGTGTAGAAGCAATAATAGCCGGAATATACATTGATGGAGGGCTAGAACCAGCAAAGAAATTTATAATAGAAAATTTAAAAGACGAAATAGAAATAGCAACAAAACATGTAGGAATTAAAGACTATAAAACAGTATTACAAGAAAAGCTACAAGAAAATGGAAACATAAAAATAGAATACAAAATAATAAAAGAAACAGGACCAGACCATGACAAAACATTTGAAGCAGAAGTACTAGTAGAAGGAAAAGAAATAGCAACAGGAATAGGAAAAAATAAAAAACACGCAGAAATGGAAGCTGCAAGAAAAGCACTAAAACAAATACAAAGTAAATAAGGAGGTAAGCTGTGGAAATTACAACAACACCAAATCAAATAAACAAACAAGCATTAAAAAAATACAAAAAAGAAAAAATAGACACAATAAAATTAGATATAAAATCAACAAATGACTATATCTTAAAAAAATCAGACAGTAATTTCACATTTAAAGACATAAAAAAAGCATCTAAATTAGTAAAACTATATGGATTTAAATTAGGGTATAAAATGGTGTTAGGCTTACCTGAAAGTACTAGAATAGATGAAATAAATACAGCAAAAAATCTAATAAAGCTTAAACCAAAAAAAATAGATATAATCCTGTTAACAATCACAAAAGGAACAGAATTAGAAAAAGAATACAACAAAGGAAAATATGAACCATTATCAATTACACAAGCAATAGAAATATGCAAGGAAATTGTTAGAATATTTTATAACAAAAAAATAGAAATAACAAGTATTGAAGCAAACAGCAAAGAAAATATAGTAGCAGGTCCATTTCACCCTGAATTTAAGCAACTAGTAGAATCTGCAATGTGGTATGATGCAATATTAAGTAAAATAAAAAAATTAAATGCAAAAGTAAAAGAAGTAGAAATAACAGTAAACCCTGAAGATGTAGAAAATATAATAGGCTATAAAAAAGAAAATGTATTAAAATTAAAAGACACATATGATGTAGACTTAATAGTAAATCAAGATGAAAAAATAAAAAAAGGAAAAACAAAAATAGAAATAACCAAATTATATAATAGCTAAACCACAAGACCTGTTTAAAAAACCTAAATTAGGTACATAATAAAAACAGGTGATAATATGATAATAGAAGAAAAATACAACATAAAAACAATAGCAAAAGAGGGTATAGAAACAATAATAGGAGCTATAATAATGGCATTAGGAACATCACAATTCCTATTACCAAACCAACTTTCATCAGGAGGATTTGCAGGTATAGCAACAATAATATATTATTTTTTGCATATACCAATGGGAACAACTATACTAGCATTTAACATACCACTATTTATAATAGCAGTATATAAATTAGGAAAAAATTTTTTTGTAAAATCATTAATAGGAACAACTACATTTTCCTTTTTTATAGACATATTTGATAAACTTAACCCTCTAACAGATGATAGATTTTTAGCCTGTATATATGGGGGAATAATTATAGGACTAGGAACAGCAATAATATTAAAAGCAAATTCCTCAACAGGAGGATCAGACCTAGTAAGTTTTATTGCTAGAAGCTATAAACCAAGCTTACGAGTAGGAAAAATAATTATAATAATAGATACAATAATAGTAATTTTAAATATGATATTTTTCAAAGAAATAGAAATAGGGCTATATTCGGCAATAGCCATATATTTAATGGGAAAAATGATAGACATAATTTTTGAAGGAATATATTTCACAAAACTATTAATAATAATATCAAACAAAAACGAGAAAATTGCAAAAGAAATAGGAAGCAAAATACAAAGAGGTGCAACAGGGTTATATGGTAAAGGAATGTACTCACAAAAAGATAAGTTAATATTAATATGTGCAGCATCAAGAGGAGATATAGCAAGAATAAAAAACATAGCAAAACAGATAGATAAAAATAGCTTTATAATAATTGCAAATGCTAGAGAAGTTTTAGGAAATGGATTTAAAACAAATACAGTATAAAGGAGAAAATAATGAAAGAACAGCAATATATAATAAAAAATCCAAAATGTTTTAATTTAAAAGATATCTTTACATGTGGACAATGCTTCAGATGGGAAGAAAATGAGGACAAAAGTTATACAGGAATAGTAAAAGAAAATGTAATAAATATAAAAAAACAAGGAAATGACTATGTAATTAAATCAGTAGGAAATGATGAAATAGAAAAACTAGTAATAGACTATTTTGATTTAAATAGAGACTATAAAGCACTGCAAGAAAAATTATCTAAAATAGATGAAAACATGGAAAAAAGTATAAAATATGGTCAAGGAATAAGGTTATTAAATCAAGACCTATGGGAAACTTTAATTTCATTTATAATATCTGCAAATAATAATATACCAAGAATACAAAAAATAATAAAAAGACTATCAAAAAACTTTGGAAAGAAAATAATATTTGAAAATAATGAATACTACACATTTCCAACAGCACAAGAATTAAAAGATGTATCAATAGAAAAATACAGAGAATTAGGACTAGGATTTAGAGACAAAAGAATTTATGAAACTACACAAATAATATTAGAAAACAAAGTAAATTTACAAGAACTAGAGAATAATCCAAATACTTTAGAAGTAAGAGAAATACTATTAACATTACCAGGAGTAGGACCAAAAGTAGCGGATTGCATATTATTATTTTCTGATTTAAAAAGATTAGAAGTATTCCCAATAGATGTATGGGTAAATAGAGTAATGAATGAATTATACATACATGGAGATGAAAATAAAATAAGCAAAAAACAAATCGAGCAAATTGCAAAAGAAAAATTCGGGAATTTAGCAGGACTAGCACAACAATACCTATTTTACTGGAGAAGAGATAGTTAAAATAAAGGAGTAATAGATGGGACTAAAATTAATATTTGGAAGAGCAGGAAGCGGAAAAAGTAAGTATTGCTATAATGAAATAAAAAAGAATATAGAAAACAAAGAAAAAATTTATTTAATAACACCAGAACAATTTTCATTTACAGCAGAAACAAAACTAATGGAAGAAATTGATACAAAAGCAATAATGCAAGCAGAAGTAATACATTTGAGTAGATTAGCAAAAAGAGTAATACAAGAATTAGGAATAAAAACAAAAACAATTTCAAAATGTGGTAAAGCAATGCTCATAAACTACATTTTAACGATGAACAAAAATAATTTAACATATCTATCAAAATCAGAACAAAACATAGATATTGCAATATCAAGTATTACAGAACTAAAAAAACACGGAGTTAATATAGAAACTCTAAAAAAACAAATAGAAACAACAGAAAATAAATATTTAAAAACAAAATTAGAAGATATAGCAATAATATATGAACAATATAATAAACAAATACAAGAAAACTATATAGATGAAGCAGATGAACTAAGTATATTATCACAAAATATAAATAAGATAAATTGGATAAAAGGAAGTATAATATATATAGATGAATTTACAGGATTTACATATCCAGAATTCCAAGTAATAAAAGAACTAATAAAATATGCAAAACAAGTAAATATTACTATTACAACAAATAATCTCCAAAACAACCAAAAACCTGATACAGACATATTTTACCCAAACAAACTTACAATAGAAAAATTATTAAATTTAGTAAACAAAAACAACTTAGAATTGGAAAAACCAATAGAAATAGATGGACAAAATAGATTTAAAACACTAGAACTCAAAAAAATAGAAAAAGAGCTATTTAGTAACAAATCTACAACATATGAACAAAATGTGGAAAACATAAACATTTTTTTAGCCAAAAATCAATATACAGAAATAGAAAATGTAGCAAAAGAAATAACAAAATTAGTTAGAGAAAAAAACTTTAGATATAAAGAAATAGCAATAATAACAAAAAATATACAAAAGTATGCCAATCTAGCAAAAGTAATATTCAGTAAATATGATATACCAATATTTATTGACGAAAAAAGAGAACTTAGTCAAAATGTAATTATTCAATATATACTATCTGTATTAGATGTAATACTAAAAGATTATTCACGAGAAAGTTTATTTCAGTACATAAAAATGGGATTTACAAAAATATCAGATGAAGATATTTTTAAACTGGAAAATTACTGTATTAAATGGGGAATAAAACAGTATAAATTTAAAAATGATTTTATATATGAATTAGAAACAAAAAAAGAAGAAGTTGAGTATTTAAATAAATTAAGAAAACAAATAATAGAACCAATAGAAAACTTGAAACAAAAAATAAGAAAACAAAAAACAGCAAAAGGAATTGGACTGGAATTATATGAGTTTATAAAAACACAAGAAATAGATATACAAATAGAAAATAAGATAGAAAAACTTAAAAATGAAAGGCCTGATTTAGCACAAGAATATAAAGAAAGTTATGAAATCCTTATAAACATATTAGATGAAATAAATACAATATTTGGAGAAACAAAAATATCAGTAGAAATATATAAAAACTTACTAAAACAAGGAATAGAATCAAGTGGTCTTGGTAAAATTCCAGGAACACAAGACCAAGTAATTATGGGAGATGTAGATAGGTCAAGAACACATAAGGTAAAAGCAATATTTATAATTGGATTAAATGATGGAATATATCCAAGTATCAATAAAAATGAAGGATTTTTAGGTGATGATGATAGAAACTATCTAAAAGAAAAAGGAATAGAACTTGCAAAAGGAACATTAGAAAATTTATATGATGATAAATTTAATATCTATAAAGCATTTACAACAGCAGAAAATATGATATTTTTATCATATAGCTCAGCAGATACAGATGGATCAGCTTTAAGACCATCAATATATATTTCTAAAATTAAAAAAATGTTCCCAAAATTAATAGAAGAAAGTGACATTATAAGCAAAAAATATGATATAACAAATCAGAAAGCAACATATGAAAATTTAATTGAAATACTAGCAAAACAAAAAAAATTAGAAGATATATGGAAAGAAACATATATGTATTTTAAGACACAAAATGAATGGAAACAAGAACTAGAAAAAGACATAAGTGGAATTAATTTTACAAATATACCACAACCAATACAAAAAGAAACAATAGAAAAACTATATGGAAATACATTAAAAACAAGTGTATCTAAATTAGAAAAATATAAAAGTTGTGCATTCTCTTACTTTTTGCAATATGGGTTAAATCTAAAAGAAAAAGAAGAATTAAAAATACAAAGTTTTGATACAGGCTCTTTTATGCATGAAGTAATAGATATGTTTTTTGATGAGATAAAAGATAGAGGCATTAAATTAACAGAATTTATAGAAGAAGATGAAAAAGTAACACAAATAGTACATCAAATAATAAAATTTAAATTAGATTATACAAAATACAAATTTGCAGTAACAGTAAAGTGTAAAACATTGATAAAAAGATTAGAAAAAATGATTTCTAAAGCATTAAAATATATAATAGAAAGTCTAGTATATAGTGAATTTAAAGTGAAAGATACAGAAGCGGAATTTGGAAATGGTAGAAAATATAATCCAATAATATTAAATTTAGAAAATAACAAAAAAGTAGAAATAACAGGAAAAATAGACAGAATAGATATTGCACAAACAGAAGAAGGAAATTATTTAAGAATAATAGATTATAAATCGTCTGTAAAAAATATAGATTTAAATGAAGTATATGCAGGAATACAACTACAACTGTTAACATATATGGATGCAATATGCAAACAAGAAGACCTTATGCCAGCAGGAGTACTATATTTTAGCCTAATAGAACAAATGATAAAATCAGATAAAAAAATAACAGAAGAAGAAATAGAAGAAGAGATTAGAAAGAACTTTAAAATGAAAGGTTTAATACTAGCAGATGTAAAAATAATAAAAATGCATGACAAAAATTTAGAATCAGGAACATCAAAATTAGTACCAGCAACAATAACAAAATCAGGCGAAATATCAAAATCAAAAACAAATGGAGTTGACAAAGAAGAATTTAGCATTTTGCAAAATTACATAGATAAAATAATAAAACAAATTGCTAAAGAAATATATAGTGGAAATATAGATATTAAACCATATAATAAAAATGGAAAAAAACCATGTGAATATTGTGCATATAAATCAATATGTGGATTTAATCCAAAATTGAATGGAAATAAGTACAATTATATAGAAAAAAAATCAAAAGATGATATAATATTAATGATGAAAAAACAAATCTAAAAGGAATGATAAAAATATGTATGAAACATGGGAAGAACTAGAAAAATCAATAAACAACTGTCAAAAATGTAAATTATGCAAAACTAGGCAAAACATAGTATTTGGAACAGGAAATAAAAATGCAGATATAATGTTTATTGGTGAAGGACCTGGAGCAGATGAAGATAGACTAGGAGAACCATTTGTAGGAAGAGCAGGAAAACTTATGGATTTAGCATTTGAGATTGTGGAAATAAAAAGAGAAGATGTGTATATAGCAAATATAGTAAAATGCAGACCACCTCAAAACAGAAATCCAGAAGATGATGAGGCAAAAGCATGTATGGACTATTTAAGAAATCAAGTAATATTAGTAAAACCAAAAATAATAGTACTTCTTGGAAGTGTAGCTTTAAAAAATATATTAGGTAAAGAATATGGAATAACCCAAGCAAGGGGAAAATGGATAGAAAAAAAAGGAATTATGTATATGCCAACATGGCATCCAGCAGCACTTTTAAGAGATGAAAACAAAAAAGCAGATTTTATAAATGATTTATTTTTAGTAAAAGAATATATAAGCTCAAAAAGCGAATTTTAAGGTTTATAGGTCTCCTTACAAAAACCTAAATTTAATAAATAAGGAACAAATAAATGATAGATAAAAATATAACAGAAAAAGTAGAATATTGTTTAAATTGCAAAGTAAAACCATGCTCAAATAAAGGATGTCCTTTAGAAAATGATATACCAAATTTTATAAAAGCAGTAAAAGAAAATGATATAAAAAAGGCATATGAAATATTGTCAGAAACAACTGTATTACCAGGGGTATGTGGAAGAATATGCCCACATATGAAACAATGCCAAGGAAGTTGTGTAAGAGGAATTAAGGGAAATCCAGTAGAAATAGGAAAAATAGAAAAATATGTATATGATACAGCAAAAGAAAATGGAATTAAACTAAAAGATATATATAATATAAAACCAAATAATAAAAAAGTGGCAGTAATAGGAGGAGGACCAGCAGGACTAACATGTTCTGCATTTTTAGCAAAGAATGGTGTAAATGTAACAATATATGAACAATATAACTATTTAGGTGGAATTTTAATGCATGGAATTCCTGAATTTAGATTGCCAAAAGAAATTGTTAAAAAAACAATAAATGATATTTTAGACTTAGGAATAAATGTAGAATACAACAAAAAATTAGGAGTGAACTTAAAATTAGAAGAATTAAAAACTGAGTATGATTACATTTTCTTAGCAATAGGAGCAAATAAGTCAGCAAAAATGGGAGTACAAGGAGAAAATTTAGAAGGCGTTTATGGAGGCAATGAATTATTAGAACATGACATAAAAATAGATTTCAGAAACAAAAATGTAGCGGTAATAGGTGGAGGAAATGTAGCAATGGATTGTGCAAGAACAATAAAAAGACAAAATCCAAAATCTGTTAAAGTAATATATAGAAGAGCAGAAGAGCAAATGCCAGCAGAAAAAAAAGAAATTGAAGACGCTAAAAAAGAAGGAATCGAATTTTTATTCCAAAACAATATTGCAAAAATAATAGGAAAAGAAAAAGTAGAAAAAGTAGAACTAATAAAAACAGAATTAATCCAAAAAGAAGGAGAAAAAAGACTAGTTCCTGTAAATATAGAAAATAGCAATTATCTAATAGATATAGATTACATAATTATGACATTAGGAGGGACAGTATCAGATGAAACTTTAGAGTTAGGGCTAACACTTAATAAATGGGGAAATATTTTAATTGATGAAAATTATCAAACATCAGACAAACAAATCTTTGCAGGAGGCGACTTGGCAGGAGTAAAAGGAACTGTAGCATGGGCAGCAAGGTCTGGAAGAGATGTTGCAGAAAATATAATAAGAAAAATGGGTTTAACTAAAATATAAAATTATATGTAATTAGTATAGAAATATAAACAGTTTTATATTGTATTTTTAAAAGAAGGTTCCTATTTAGGACACCCTCTTTTTTTTGCAAATTGAAAAAACATAATAAAATTGTATCTAAAAAATACTAGACAAAGAATTATCTAGTAACAGTAACAAACTGAAATTCGAATGTAGTACTAGAAAGAACAAAAAATTTCTTGCTATTATTTATTTTATATAGTAAAATATGAGTATACAAGGAGGTCGATAAAAATGACAGGAATAGGAATAGGAGAAAGCGATTTTAAAATGCTAAGATTAAAAGATAATTACTATATAGATAAAACAGAATATATAAAACATATAATAGATAACCAAAGTAAAGTAATATTAGTAACAAGACCAAGAAGATTTGGAAAAACATTAAATATGAGTATGCTAAAATATTATTTTGATTGTACAGATAAATACAGTAAAGAATTATTCGAAGGCTTAAAAATAATGGGAGCAGAGGAAAAATACACATCAAAAATGGGATATTATCCATGTATATATATGACATTAAAAGGAGTAAGTGAAAGAAATTATGAAAATATGTTATTAAGCTTAAAAACAGAAGCAATGGAAATATATCAGCAACATAGATATTTATTAGATAGTGAAAAAATATATACAGAAGAAAAAGAAAAAATAAAAGAAATATTATTTGCAAGAGAAGATGAAATAACATTAAGAACATGTGTAAGAGAACTAACAAAATATCTATATAGGGAACATGGAAAACCAGTAATGTTATTTTTAGATGAATATGATGTACCATTACAAACAGCATATGTAGAAGGATATTATGATGAGGCAATAAGGTTTTTCAAAACATTTTATGGACAGACATTCAAAGATAATCCATATCTTGAAAAAACAGTAATAACAGGAGTTAGTAGAGTAGCAAAAGAAAGTATATTTAGTCGGGGCAAATAATTTTAAAGTATATACAGTATTAGATAATGAATTTAGTGAAGATTTTGGAATAACAAGCCAAGAGATGGAAAAAATAATAAAAGACTTTAAAGTAGAAGATGATAAAGAAGAAATAAAAAAATGGTATGATGGATATAAAATAGGAGAGACTGATGGAATATATAACCCATGGAGTATATTAAATTATTTAACAGATAGAGAATTAGTACCATATTGGGTAAATACAAG
>CALXJY010000038.1 GCA_944388755.1 uncultured Clostridia bacterium
CTTTTTCCTTGTTCTTTTTCTACTAATCTTTCACTTGGTAATCCATTATCATCAAATCCAAAAGGATAAAATATATTATATCCTCTTAATCTCTTATATCTAGCCAACATTTCTGTTTGTGTATATGAAAATATATGCCCAATATGTATTTTTCCATTTACTGTTGGGGGAGGTGTGTCTATTGAATATATTTGTTTATCATTTCTTTCAAACTTATATACTTTATTTTCATTCCAGTAATCTAACCATTTTTTCTCTTTTTCAATAGCATTATATTTTTTATCTAACATTTTATTTCCCCTCTCTATTTTAATTCATAGTACAAGTTTACACCATTTCAGGAAATTTGTAAAGCATAATTATTAAATTCACATACTTTTGAAGATATTTTTATTTCTTAATTTATGTTTTAAATATATTAAAAAGGATTATATATTATATTTCATAAATTTTCCGGTTTCAATACATTTATTAAGAATTTCTAACAGCAATTTTACGGCACCCTTCCAATATTTTATATTGAACGCTTTCCGTAAAATTTTGTAAGAAATTCTAAATAAACTCCAATCAAACTCCAAATTTATTCCATATAATATATAATCCTTTTTATAATTAATAACGTGTATATAAGAAATAAAAATATCTCCAAAAAAAATTTTAACTATTAGAAAAGTATATAACCTTCCTAATAGTTAAAACATTTACATAGCTTTTTTAAATAACATTATAAAATCATCTATATCTACATCTCTTGGATTTCCAGGTTTACATGGATCTTCCATAGCTTTTTGTGATAACATTTCTATATCTTCTAGTTTAGCACCATAATCAGATATAGTTTGTGTAATTCCAACTTCTTCTGCTAAATCTCTTACTTTTTCAACTAGAGTTTTAATTACTTCCTCTTTAGTATATCTTTCAGCTGGATAGCCAAGAGCTTGTAATATATCTACATATCTTTCATAACATACTTCTCCATTAAATTCAAGTACTGTTGGTAATAACATTGCATTTGCTATACCATGTGGAGTATCATATACTGCTCCTAATTGGTGTGCCATAGAATGCACTATTCCAAGTCCTACATTTGAAAATCCCATACCAGCAATATATTGCGCCATTCCCATTACATTTATTGCTTTCTTATCTTTGTCATTAACAGCTTTTGCTAAATTAGCAAAAATTAATTGAATAGCTTTTATATGGAACATATCTGACATTTCGTTATGAGCTTTTGTGATATATCCCTCTATTGCATGTGTTAATGCATCCATTCCTGTTGCAGCAGCAAGAGATTTAGGCATTGATGCCATTAACTCTGAATCTACAATTGCTACAATTGGAATATCATTTGGGTCTACACATACCATTTTTATTTTTCTTTCTTCATCTGTAATTACATAATTTATAGTAACTTCTGCAGCTGTTCCTGCTGTAGTTGGTAAAGCTATAAGTGGCATACCTCTATTTACTGTATTTGATGCACCATTTAATGATTTTATATCTGCTCTGTCAGGATTTGTCATAACAATAGATATTCCTTTTGCAGTATCTATACTTGATCCTCCACCAACTGCTACAATTACATCTGCCTTTGATTTTTTACATGCTTTTACACCATCTGTAACATTTTCTATAGTTGGATTTGGCTTTATCTCGTCATATAAATCATATTTAATATTTGCATCATTTAATACTTTTTCTACTTTTGCTGTAACTCCAGCTTCTACCAAAGATTTATCACTTACTAAAAATACTTTTTTGAAGTTTCTTTTATTAATTTCTTCTGTTAAATTTTCTCTTGCATTATCTCCAAAATATGAAGTCTCATTTAATACAAATTTAATTGCCATTTTTTCTCATTTCCTTTCTATTTATTTCCTGTTAAAACAATTATTATAAAATATTTTTTAGTACTATTGTTTTTAGTCTTGACATTTCTTGTAATGTTGTCAAAACTCCTTCATTTCCAATGCCTGAATGTTTCCATCCTCCAAATGGCATTTCAAATGATCTAAAGAAGCTTGCACCATTTATAACTGCTCCTCCACATTCTAATCTATCAGCAATTTTCATTGCTCTTGAGTAATCTTTTGAAATTACACATCCACATAATCCATATGATGATTGATTTGCAATTTCTATAGCTTCTTCTACATCATCAAATCCTATAACAGATATTACTGGTCCAAAAATTTCCATGTCTTTTGCTACATCCATTTCTTTTGTAACATTATCTAAAATTGTTGGATAATAATACGCATCTTCTCTTCTTCCTCCACATACTATTGTAGCTCCTTGTTCTACTGTTTTATTTACCTGTTCTTCTATTCTTTTTGCTGCATTTATATTAATCATTGGTCCCATATCTGTATCTTCTTGCATTGGATCTCCAACTTTTAAATTATTTATTACTTCTTTCATTTTTTCTATAAATTCTTGTTTTCTAGAGTTGTGTATTAAAAAACGTTTACTTGCACAACATACTTGCCCACCATTATATAATCTACCCCATATAACTTCTTTTACTGCCAAGTCCATATCGCCATCTTCTAAGAATAAAAATGCATCATTACCTCCTAGTTCTAACATTACATGTGTTAGATTTTGTGAAGCTGTTCCCATTGTTTGAATTCCTGCTAATGTACCACCTGTTAATGAAACCAAATGAACCCCTGGATGTCTTGCTAATGCTTGACCTGCCTTTGGTCCGTCTCCAGTTAAAATTTGTATACAACCTGCTGGCACTCCAGCTTCTAATATTAATTTTACATATTCTATTAATGTTAAAGGATTATAATTTGATGGTTTTACAATAACACTATTTCCCATTAATAATGCTGGTGGTATTTTTTGACAGAATAAATCACTTGGAAAATTAAATGGTATTATTGCTGCTATAACTCCTATTGGATATCTTTTTGTTATTTGCATTGTTTTTTCATTTCCTGCTTCTGTTCCTGCAGGTATACTTTCATCATATAAATGTTTTGCTCTTTCTATAAAAGCTCTTACACCTATTCTTACATTTGCAATTTCTCCTCTTGCTTCTCTTATAGGTTTTCCTGTTTCATTTGATAATAATGTAGCTAATCTTTCCTTATTTTGTTCTACTAAATCAACAAATTTATATAATATATCTGCTCTTTCATATATTGAAGTTTTAGCCCATTTTTTTTGTTCAATTTCTGCAACTTTAACAGCTTCATCAACATCTTCATCTGTAACATTAGGAACTGTATCAATTAGTTCTTGAGTTGCTGGGTTTACAACTTCTATTATGTTTCCATCTCTTGCATCTTTCCATTCATAACCAATTAAATTTTTCATAGTAGCCTCCTTATTATTTATTTTTTTACATATAGTCATTTCTGATATACCATCTTTTGTATTATAATTTTCTACCATACAGGTATATTCTGATTGACCTAATTGTGGTCTTTCAACCTGTTCGAACATATTTGTATGTTCTTCTGCTCTTCATTTAGCAAATGCTGTAAACGATAACATCAATCCACCTGTTGTATTTGCGCCATGATCTTTTACACCATATTCTCCAAATGTAAAGACTGTTATAAATGGAACTCCATTTGCTTCTTTCTTTAGTTGCTCTGCTACCTCGTTTATTCTATCTCCAATACCTAATCTTCTACCACCACAATGCACTAATAAATAGGCTCCTGCTTCTTGTCCTAGTTCTTTATTTGTTTCTCTTAATGTTTTTCCTGTTGAATTAATAAGTTCATCAACAGATGCTTCCATCTGAATAACTGCTGTATTAACAGCTAAATTTGCACCTATATTCATTGAATAGTCCTCATTTGCATACATTGGGTGACGTATTGCAATTAGATCTCCTAATCTATCTTTGACACCTAATGGTGCTGTTATTGTTTCAACTAATAAATTATTTCCTTCCAAATCTTTTAATTTTTTACCTGTCCATTTTGCATATTTTTTTACTGCTGGTTCTCCATCTATTTCTACTAATGTTCTTTTACCTTTTATTTTTGTAATTATTCCTGAATTTATTGTTTCATGATATGCTCCTGTAAATACATTTGCCATTTTTTTATCTGTGTAGAAAAATGCAACTGCAACTCCATCTGAGAATACTTTATCATTTGTATAAATACTCCATTTTCCTTCAACTGTATTATCTGCACTACTTCCTCCAAATACAGGAACTCTTCCTATTATATCTTCTATTCCTTTTATATAATCCTCTTCTTCTGCAGGTGATGCTACCATATAAAAATATGCTGGACTATCTGTTCTTCCTGCTTTTGCCATTGCTTCTTTTGCAACCATTTGACCTGTTTTTCTTGCATCTTCTTGTTTTGGTGAACTTGCGACTCCTACTGTTAAATCAGGATCTCCTAATGCTAATATACCTGTAAATCCGTTGTCACTTGAAATAAATCCATCTGGTGTTATAATTCCAGCACTAGATGTACACCCTATAATTGGTGCTGTTCCTAATACTGATTTTGCTCCTTCTAATACATTTCCTACATTGCAATCTACTGATGTATATAAGAATGCAACTTTTGTTTGAATTAAATCTACTACTGCTTTTTCTGCAGATTCTTTACCTTGTGTATAACTATCTACATTTGTACTCCATGATACGTTTGATTTTAACATAACAATTCCTCCTTCGTAATTTATTATTACCAATTATATCAATAATATTTTTGATATTCAATATCTTTTGTAAAACGTAATATAAATGTAATATAATCTTATATTTGTGTGCTAATTGCAAAGCACTCTTACACATAAAATCTCTTTTCTTATTCTATACATCTTTTCTTTTTATTTTTTTGCCAAGAATTTCAATTCCATCTACTGCATAAATTGTAAATATTGGATATAATGAATATATATATCTTGACTTTATCTCCCAAAAACAATAGAAACAAAATAGACCTACTACTATATAATTTAATAATACATATTTACTTGATTTCTTTTTATTTATCACTCCAAATAATGCACATACAATAATTATAAAATATTGCCCTTTCATAATATATTCTGCGCCTTTTCTAAGTACAGATTCTTGATTTTTCTGTATATCTTTTGTTAAAGCATTTTCTGTTGTAAATTCTGAACCTCCTCCTCCAAAAGCATATCTTTCTGCCATATATGTTCCTTCTGAAAACATCCATATTTCTTTTTTTGCTATAATCTCAATTATTTTACCTACTCCTAATTCTTTCCATCTTTCTATAACATCTTTTGGTTGCCATTTACTTGAAGCAGTTCCATCCTGAAATCCAAATTTTTCTTCATTAAATCCCATTCTTATAAAAGACCAAATTGTACAACTTTCTTCAGATTTATTAAAAAATAGTCCTATTAATAAATTACAAATAACAATTCCTACAGTAGTAGCTGTAACAAATATAGCAACTAGTTTGTAGTTTTTACCACTTAAAACCTCATACATTGTAATTGCAATTATATGTATAATTCCAACTGGTCTTATCATAAATTCTATAACAGATAGTATTATTCTTAAAGGCAAATTCCACTTTCCTTTATTATTTTTAGTTGTCAAATATATAAGTAATGTTGTAAGTAATGTAAATGCTATATCATTATATATAATATTTATATATAAAAATACTGGAATATTTAGTAAACATAATATAAAGTATAATTTATTCTTTTTTCCTAAATTTTCTGCAATTTTATATGTTAAATATGCAATTATTATATTACATATTATATTTATTATTTTAACAGTTATAATACTTTTATGTAAAAGTGTAAATAGCATTATTAGTATTACAGTTGGAATATTATTTATATAAAAACTTATATACTCTTGATGTAATTTAAATCCTGAAACAGCTATTTCATATACCATTTTCATATCAGAAAATGGCTCAAATGGTATTAAAAATATATATATTACACCTAATAATATATATGTTCCAATTATATATTTAATATTTATATTGAATCTTTTTATTATTTTATATACCATCACTAGTAGTGATAAATTGATAAATATTGAAATATAATTATATATATTGTTAAATTGAAAACTTGGAGTGTCTGTAAATACATCATAATCTGCATTAAATATTAGCATTGTAATTGTAATTACTGTAAATAATATTATTGTCCAATATCTTGCTATTCTTGATATTATTTTGTTTAATTTTTCCATTTTAAATCTCATTCCTTCCTAAAGGCATAAATATAGTTGGAAAAGAATTAAATTTTGGATAGGAAAACAAGTTTGAAATTTATGAGGCGTACTATTTGTACGTTGATTAAATTTCAAATGAAGTTTGACGACGTCAAAATTGTAATTATTTTTCAACCTTCCCTTAGTTTAATAGATAACTTATTTTTCAATAAATCTTTTTAACAATTGTTTTCTACACATGTTTTCAAACTCATCATTTAAGCTTTCTAATTTTATTTCTTCTTTATATTTTCTTTTTAAGCAATATGATATAATATAATCTGTTATTTCAGGATTTTTAGCAAGTAATGGTCCATGAAGGTATGTTGCTATTACATTTCCCATAAAAAAGCCCTCTTTTTCATCTTCAAATTTGTTTCCATTGCCATATAATACTTTTCCAAATGGTGTTAATACATTAAAAGTTTGTCCACCATGGTTTTCAAAACCAATTACTTTTGTTTTTCTTCCTTCTGATAATTCTACTTCTAATATAATATTTCCTATACATCTTTTTTTTCTATCCTGAGCCGCTTCTGTATAATAAGGGAAAATATCTAATCCGCTTAATTATATTACCTTCAACACCTTTGTAATATTTTCCAAATAACTGATATGCTCCACATATTAATAAAAAAAACACTCCATTTTTTACTTCTTTTTTTATTTCATCTTTGTATTTTACCAAATCACTTGCTAAAATACTTTGCTCATTGTCTGCTCCACCACCAGCAAAAATAATGTCATATTCAGAAAAATTAGGTTTTTTATCATTAATAGAGTATCTATCTATAATACATTTAATGTTTCTTTTTTCCATCCTATATTTTAAAACCTGAATATTACCATAATCCCCATACAGTTCTAATAAATCTGGATATAAATATAAAATCTTAAGTTCTTTTATCTCCAATCACTATTCACCTCTTTTATTTAGAATTGCCTTTCTTGTAGGTTGCAACGCAGTATAATTTGCAATGACATATTTTTTTATATTTGTTTTATACAGTTCGTCAACAGCTTGTTTTATATCCAAATATGGCTCTATTTTATTTTCATCAAATCCTGAAGTTTTTATTCTGATTGCCATGTCATATGCTCTTGTACCTGATGTTACTATTCTAACAACATTATTTTCTTTTAGCAAATCAAAATTAATATCCCATATCCAAGACACATCAAATCCATCTGCAATTTTATCATTTAATACAAATAATAATTCTTTTACCTCAATATCCTCTTTTAATAAACGTAAACTAACATTTGCACCTGTTGGATTTTTAGCTAGATTTATTATTGTAGGAACATTATTTATTTTTATATTTTCTAATCTTCCATTATTTAGTTCAAAAGTTGATATTGCTTTTATTACAGAATCTTGTTCTATATGATATAAACTCATAACACATATAACTGCTAAATAATTATATATTGTATAAATGCTATTTTCGTTTATATTATATTTAATTCCATCTACTTCAAAAGATTTATTTTTTAGATTTATATTAATTGCTTCTTTATAAATATCATATTTACCATAACCACATTTAGGGCATATAAATTTTCCTATATGAGAATATTGATAATACTCATATTCTAGTCTCGTTTTACAAAATGGACAAAATTTGCCTTCTCCTGCCTCTTTCATTTCACTTGTGGCAAATTCATATCTTTGTGCATGGTAATAATATATATTTTTGTTTTTTG
Source organism: uncultured Clostridia bacterium (assembly GCA_944388755.1). Classification (GTDB taxonomy): domain Bacteria; phylum Bacillota; class Clostridia; order TANB77; family CAG-508; genus CAG-269. The sequence continues at coordinate 7,913 of CALXJY010000038.1, forward strand.
AATTTGCTTTTCCTAGTCTTGCAACATTTGGATCATCTCCATTTAAAACAAGATTTCCATTATAAGTCTTTAAAAATTCATTAATTTTTAATATGAGTGTTTCAACCTCTCCATTTCTATCTAATTGATCTCTAAAAAAGTCCAAAATAACAAGTGTATCTAATCTAAACTTAGAAAATATTTTTGGTACATAACTTTCATCTACCTCTAAAGTTATAAAATCTGATTTTATTTTTCCTGTTACTGAGCAATTTTTTACAAAAACAGATATGATTCCTGTTTCCATGTTGTTGCCTTCTTTATTTGATACAACTTTAAAACCTGCCGTTTGTAATGTGTGTGTAATGCAATTATTTGTTGATGTTTTTCCATTTGTAGCAGTTACAGCAATTACTGGACAATTAACTTTAAATTTTGTTATAATATTGGGATTAAATTTTAAAGCAATCTTTCCGAATAACATTACCACCTTGTTTATGAAATAATTTTAATATTATATTAATAAATTTCAAAAATATTATTAAAATAGTATTCACTATTCATTCCTTTCCTTTCTTAAGATATTAGTTTTACTATATAATAAGAAAGCCTTATATTTGCAATACTTTAGTTTTTACACTTGGCTTTCTATTAATATTTTTATTAATTTATGTATTATTGTTTCTTAAATTTAAATCTACATTTTCTTTTTATAAATTCTCTAAATCCACTTGGTGTGCCTATCTCAAAACCTTTTTTCGATAGTAAAAATGCATGTTCTTTGTCTATATATAAATAAAAATAATCATCTGTTTCAAATATCTTATATAATTTCCAATATTTGATTTCTGAATTTGTTTTTTTGCTATATATCATAAACTTTTTGTCATAAAATTTAAATATAAATTCCTGCTCATTTTCTATTTTTTCACTTTTGATTTCTTTTTGCACAGTTTTAATTGGATTATACAATCTCCAAAATATAAATCCTATTAATATACATGTGGTCAATATTGATAACAAATAATTATTTGATTGAATCTGAACTATTACACAAAATATCAGTAATATAATTAATAAAATCGTATAGCCCATATATGTTGCACCATATTTTTCTTGATGGAATTCTAAAAACTTTTTATAAATTTGTTTTGTATATTTTGTTTTATTTTTAAATAATAATTTCAATTTTTTCTCCTTTCTCTATTAGAAAAGTCAGTATAACTTTCCTAATAGAGAATATAATTATTTCTTTCATCACCAATTCTTGTTGGTCTACCATGACCAGGGTATATTATTGTATCATCAGGTAAAATTAACAATTTATTAATTATAGAATCTATTATTTGTTCTCTGCTAGATGTTGGGAAATCTGTTCTACCATATGTTCCTGAAAACATTGTATCTCCTGAAAACAAACATTTTTCCCTTTCACAATATAATGATGAACTTCCTTTTGTATGTCCTGGTGTATGTATTACTCTAAATTCAAGGTTTCCTAAATGTATTAAATCATTATCATCAACTCTTGAATCTGCTTGTAATTCAATTACTGGCATATCAATAATTTCTGTTAAATTAATATTTTTATTATTTAACCCTTCACTATCATCTCTATGAATTAATATTCTAGCTTTTTCACCACATAGCATTTTTAAGTCATTTACTCCACCTATATGATCACCATGACAATGAGTTAAATATATATATTTTAAGTTTCCTTTTAAAACATCTTTTATCATTTCTGCTATTCTTTTGGCTTCTCCTGCTGGATCTATACACATTATTTCTTTACTTTCCTCATCAAATATTATGTAACAATTCGTTGGGTCTGACACATATGTTTCTATCTTTAGTTCTTTTAATATCATTTTTTATCCTCTTTTCTTTTTCGTTAGAGAAGTATTAAATTTTTCTTCTCACTTCATATACACTATCAACTTTTCTAATAGCTTTTTGAACTTTGTTTAATTCATCTATATTTTCTATTTCAATAGAAATATCCATTATTGCAATATGTTCTTTTGTGGTTTTAGTATTTACTCCCATCAATTTTGTCTTAGTTTCTTTTAAGGCATTTAGAGTATCAACTAAAAGTCCTCCTCTATCATTTGCTAAAACTTCTATTTCAACTTGATAAGTTTCTTTAGCTTCTTTATACCATTCTACATCAATCATTCTATCTTCTTCTGTTAATAAGTCTTTTAAATTTGAACAATCTTTACGGTGTACAGAGACTCCTCTTCCTCTTGTAATATAACCTACTATTTCGTCTCCTGGCAAAGGGTTACAACATTTTGAAAGTTTTACTAAACAATTATCTATCCCTTTTACAACAACACCCGAATTTGGTCTTTTTAATTTTCTATCTTTTTGGATATTACTAAGTTCTTGTATTTTTTCTTCTATATCTATTTCTTGATGTTCTTTTCTATATTCTTGTAATACCTTTGCTATGACTTTAACTGCAGAATTTGCTCCAAATCCCACAGCTGAATACATATCATCTAGAGTTTTATATCTATATTTTTCTAGCATTGGATCTATGTATTGATTTTTGAATAAGTCTGTATGTGTAAATCCTAATCTTTTTATTTCTTTTTCAATTAAGTTTTTTCCCTTTTCTATGTTCTCTTCTCTTAATGCTTTTTTAAACCATGCTTTTATTTTATTTTTTGCACCTGTACTTTTTACAAATTTAAGCCAATCTCTACTAGGTCCTTTTGAATTATCAGATGTTATTATTTCCACAATATCTCCATTTTTTAATGGCGTTATTATAGGCATCATTTTACTGTTTATTTTGCATCCTACCATGTGATTTCCTATTTCTGCATGTATATTATATGCAAAATCTATTGGTGTTGAGCCTTGTGGTAACACTTTTATAGCTCCTTTTGGTGTAAATACATATACTTCATCTACAAATAATTCTGTTTTTAGTGTATCTAAAAATTCTTGTGGGTCTTGCATTTCTCTTTGCCATTCAAGTGTTTCTCTTAACCACGCTAATTTATCTTCTTCTACTCTTACAGATTGTTTTCTTCCAAAATAGCTTGCTTCTTTATATGCCCAATGTGCTGCAATACCGTATTCTGCAACTCTATGCATGTCCCATGTTCTTATTTGTACTTCAAATGGTGTTCCTTTTTCTCCAAGTAAAGTTGTATGTATAGATTGGTACATATTTGGTTTTGGCACAGCTATATAATCCTTAAATCTTCCTGGCATTGGATTATACATTTCATGTACTACTCCTAAAGCAGAATAGCAATCTTTTACTGAGTTTACTAAAATTCTTAAAGCAAATAAATCATATATTTGATCTAATGTTTTATTATCTCTTTTCATTTTTCTATAAATACTGTATAAGTGTTTAGCTCGTCCTGTAACTTCTGCATCTATATGCTGTTTTTTTAGTTGGACTCTGATATCTGTCATAATTTTTTCTATAAATTGTAATCTTTCTTCTCTTTTTTTATTTATTCCTTCAACTAATTCATGATATTCTTCAGGATGCAAATATTTAAATGCTAAATCTTCTAGTTCCCATTTCATTGAATATAATCCCAATCGGTTGGCAAGTGGTGCATATATCTCCATTGTTTCTTTTGCATTTGCTAATTGTCTTTCTCTTTTTAGATATTTTAATGTTCTCATATTATGAAGTCTATCTGCAAGTTTTATAATTATAACTCTAATGTCCTTTCCCATTGCTAAAAACATTTTTCTATAATCTTCTACTTGACGTTCTTCTACAGATGTAAACATCATTGTTCCTAATTTTGTTACACCTGCTACCATGTCTGCTATTTCTTCTCCAAATATTTTTCTTAAATCTTCATCTGTTACATCTGTATCCTCTACAATATCATGCAAAAGTGCTGCACATATTGTGCTATCATCTAATCCTACATCTGCTAATATATATGCTACATTTAGTGGATGTACTATATATGGTTCTCCTGAGTGTCTTTTTTGGTCTTTATGTTTTTCACTTGCTAGGTTATATGCTTTCATTATTAATTTTGTATCCACTCTACGTGAATGTTGTTTTCTTTTATTTATTACATCTTGTATCTTAATTTCCTGTTCTTGCAATTTACTCCCCCCTTATTTGTCCTTTCAAATTGCTTTCATTATATCTTTTAAATTAATCTGTATTGAGTCTACATCATTAAAAGTATTAATTTCTAATACTCCTGCAACATCTATTTTGTCACCTATTTTATATTCTTGTACTAAATTCCCCATATTAAAACCAATTGCATTAATCATAGTATTATTTTCTCTTAATGTAAGTTTTAGATGTTTTCCTTCTGATAATGCCCTTATTGAATCAATTTTTAGGTTTTTTATTGCAAATATTGGTGTTTTGTTTCCTTCTCCAAATGGTTCTAATTGTTTTAAACTAGCTACCATTTCTTTATCTATATTATTTAAACTGATTTTGCTATCTATTTGTATTATTGGAATAATTTCATCTACTTTCATGTCACTTGCTATTTTTTCAATTTTATCATAAAATTTTTGAACATTTTCTTTTTTTATAGTAATTCCAATTGCCATACTATGTCCACCAAATTTATCTATAATATCTGCACATTTCATTAATGCATCATGTAAATCAAATCCAGTAATACTCCTTCCTGATCCTTTTGCAATATTATCCTCATAACATAATAAAATACTTGGTTTAAAATACATTTCTGTGATTTTTGATGCAACAATACCTATAACTCCATGGTGCCAATTTTCTCCTGCAACAACAATCGTGTTTTTATTATTTAGATTTTCATTTTCAATTTTTAGAACTGCTTCTTCAAAAATGCTCTTTTCAGTTTCTTGTCTAATTTTATTAAATTCATTTAATTCATTTGTTAATCTATTTGCATCATTTATATTTTTACACAAAAGTAATTCTAACGCTTTTTCTGCATGTCCCATTCTTCCACATGCATTAATTCTTGGTGCTACTCCAAATGATATTGCCATAGAATCTATATTTTTATATCCAGCTGATAATAATATTGATTTTAATCCAATGTTTTTAGTTTGATTAATTAGTAATAAACCTAATTTAGCTATAACTCTATTTTCGTCTTTTAATGGTACTATATCAGATATTGTTCCAACACATACAATGTCTAAATATTTTAAATAACTTTCCTCTTTTAATCCTAATTTAATAGCTAATGCCTGTATTAACTTAAAAACTACTCCAACTCCTGCTAAATCTCTACAAGGATACATACTGTCTTTTCTTTTTGCGTCAATTACTGCTATTGCTTTAGGCAATTCATCTGCAACTTCATGATGATCTGTTACTATTGTGTCAATATTCTTTCTTTTTGCAAGTTCTACTTCCTCTACAGCTGTTATTCCACAGTCTACTGTTATCATTAAATCATATTTGTTATTTGCTATTTTTTCAATTGCTGTCTTATTTAGTCCATACCCTTCACTTAATCTATTTGGTATATAATAATCTGCATCAATCCCTATGTCTTTAAAAAAACTTTTTAAAACTGTTATGCTTGTAATCCCATCTGCATCATAATCTCCGTAAATTATTATTTTTTCGTTTTTTTCTATAGCTTTCATTATCCTATCAACTGCTTTTTCCATGTCAGGCATTAAAAATGGATTATGAAAATCTTTTCTTGTTGGGTTTAAAAAGATTTTTAGTTTTTCTTGTTCTATTATACCTCTATTTACTAATATTGTCGCAAGTAGTTGATTTATATTATATTTTTGTTTAAGTTCTTCTATTTTTTCTTGCTTATCTTGTGTTGCCTCATATATTTGCCATTTCTTTGTCATTTTTTTCTCCTATAATTATTTTATACTATTATTAATATTTTTAAATACAACTTGACTTTATATATTACATATACATATGGACAATTCGCCATTTTTGATGTGTATTTTTTTCCTACTTCAATCTTTTATTTACTTGAATAGATATTTTCTATATTTAAATCAAAATTATATTTAACATATTCATATTCTACTATAGAAAATAAAGAATATCAAGAAATTTTAAAAATTTTATTCATTATCAAAATATAGTAATATATATAATAATATAGATTATGGATTCTTGTATTTTATTTGTAATTTCAAAAAAGAGTTTTCATAAGAAATTCTACTTTTTCAGCATTTCTCATAAAAAACTCTTTTTGTAATATTTGAATATTATAAATTAATCTAATTAAAACTAATTAAACTTCTATTTTTCTATTTTTCCATTTTTCCAATAATCAGGTATTGCTTCATAACCTTCTAATCCTATACAAATAAAGTAACAACCCCCTCCATCAGGATTTCCTTGATACTCATTTTCAGCATTATTTGTTCCTCTTGTCCATAGTTCTATTGGTTTTCCTTTTAAATTTATGCAATTATTAAATGTTCCAACAAAGCTTTCCACTTTTTGGCAGTTATCAAATAATGTTTGTGGTATTGTTGTTAAACTTGTACAATTTGCAAAAGTTCCTTTAAAAATGGCTGCATTTGGGCAATTTGCAAATAATCCTTCAGGTATTGTTGTTAAACTTGTGCATCTTGCAAATGTTTCATCGAAATTAGCTGCATTTGGACAGTTTGCAAATAATTCTTCAGGTATCGTTGTTAAACTTGTACATCCTGCAAATGTTGCACTAAATCCAATTGCATTATTACAATATTTAAATAAATCTGCTGGTATCTCTTTTAATGAACTACAACCAGCTAAAACAAAATATAAACTATCATACTCTTCATCGTTTTTCAAATTTTCAAAACTCTTTTTGCTTGGGCTTGCTATTTTTCTTAGATTTTCACAATAACCCAAATCTACCATTTCAAGACCTGTTTCTCCCCATTGTTCTATTTCTAATATTTTTGCTGCTGTTGCATATATTGGTTCGCCAGTTATTATTTCCTTTACACTTCCACTTATTGTTACTGTTTTTTCTACATTT
>CALXJY010000039.1 GCA_944388755.1 uncultured Clostridia bacterium
CCTCTTAGTAGAAGTATATCAAAAAAGAGTTGCGTTAGCAACTCTCAAAGGAAAAATTTATTTTTCCTATTTTTTATTCTTGGATATGGCTTTATCTCATTAGTTAATCCCAGTAGGTAATCTGTTGAAGTATTATAAAATTCTGCCAATTTTATTAATTGGTCTATTTGTAGTAAGCAAATAATAGTATAAAGTAGGGAGTATATATAGAACATATATGTTATTTAAAAACATATAACATTGCACAAAATCAAACTTTTGTGCAAAAAGGAATAGGAGTAAAATATAAGAACTCTGATTCAAGTCCTACACAGTAATTTCAGCACTTTCAAGCCTTTAGCTTTATATGTACTTACTTATTATATAATTATTTTACTTTGCATATTATTTGTTATTTAATCTTATTCAACTACTTATATTACTTTATAATTTTAACCTCTTAAAATCCATTTTAAGCTTATTAAATATTTTATCTATATAATTTGATGTTCAAATATTTTTAATCTTTAAATTTTAATTTTATACTTTAATAATTTTTTATAATTTTTGATCCAATCTCAAATTTTATTAAAAATCTTCAAAACCCTAGAATCTCCATATTCGCTGTATTTCATAGACAACAAACTATATGCCTAGTTTTTAAAAACGGCTTAAAATCGATTCTCGTGCGTCGTTATTTTGGGTTTTTATCAGACATTTTGGTATTACTATATAAATGTATAATTTTACTGCTAAAAATTGCTAAACACTTGAATTGCCAGTATTTTGCTAAAATATCAGACAACAAACTATATGCTTAGTTTTTAAAAACGGCTTAAAAACGATTCTCGTAAGCATTTATTTTAGCTAATTTCAGAGATTTTCATACGCCTTAACAATTGTATAAATTTGATTAGAATCTACAAATTCAAATTACATATTATAAGTTTAAAAGCTTCAAAATCAATTTATAAAGTTTTAAATGAATAATTTAATTAGTTAATAATTTAAATTGCTCAAAATTGATTTTCAGATTTAATAAATATAATTATAAATCTAAAATCATAATTAATATTTGTAAATTTATTTATAAAAATCAAATGTTCGGTTTAAGGATTTTTAACCAAACAAAATTTAAAAATCTTAAATTTGAAATTTATAAAAATTTAATTTAAAATTCAAAAATTATTTTATTAAATTATTATTTTTTAATTCATAAATTTTTTCTAAAAATAATTTTATAACATTGCGCAAAATATTTTACTACCTATTTTCTTTTTTATTTTAAAAATTTTATTTATTTAAAATGTACACATTTGAAAATAAGGCTCTTCCCCCTACTCCACCGATTGTTTCTAAATTATGAAAATTTATGCTTTCTTAATCATTTTATCAAAATCAAGTATATTTGCTGATTCCAATATATTTTCAGCCATTTTTGTATTTGTATCATGAAGGTTTGCTTTATTATTAACTTGTTCTGCTTGTATAGCAAGAATTTGTTGGTATGTATATTCTAATTTAGCTTGTTTTCTACTTCTTTCTTCAGTTGTTATATCAGTGTCATTTACCATAAATTTTAAGTTGTATCCGTATAATTCCATTGCTCTTAAAATTAATTCAACTTGTCCGTTTTGTAATCTTAAATCTACAAACTGTAAATCTTTAAAATCAGATTCACTATTATTATTTTTCATAGCTTATTCCTTTCTATGCAACAAATGCTAATGCATCTTGCATTTTAAATTTAGATAAAGGATGTTCTAACATGGCTTTTTCAACATTTTTATTATAAATATGAGTATATATTTGTGTAGTTTCAATTCTTGAATGACCTAGAACTTCTTGAATAAGTTTAATATCTGTACCACTTTTTAAAAGTAATGTAGCACAAGTATGTCGCAGAGTATGTACGGAATATTTTTCTTCGTTAATTCCTGCTTTAGTATAAGCTCTTTTTACAATTTGTTTTATTGTATTTCGACCTAATTTTCTAAATCGATTACTTAAAAATACAATGTCCTTGTCAGATTTGTTTATTACGGTTTTTTCATTTCTAATGGCTAAATATTTTAATAAGGCATCTTTTGATGTATTGGTTAGATAGCACATTCGTTCTTTGTTACCTTTACCAATTATTGTGAATTTATTTTCTTTTAAATTTATATTACTTATTTTTAAATTTTGTATTTCAGCCAGTCTTAAACCACTTGTTAAAAGTATACTTAAAATAGCAGTATCTCTAATATCTTGTTCTTTATTGCTATCTTTATAAATATCTATAACCTTTTTGGCTTCTTCTAATGATAAGTAATTAGGTAATGTAGTTCCTAATCTTTTTTCTCTTTTTATTTGTTTAAATGGCTCTTTGAATAAACTTCTTTTAATTCTATATAAGTAATCAAAGAAAGTTCTAATATGCTCTAATTTTGTTATTCTAGTTCCTTCTTTATAACCATTATCAGCTAGATAATATATAAAACTGTATATATCACTTTTAGATAGAGAACGAACATCATTTACTGAAAATTCATTCAATGAATCATATTTGCCCTCAAATTTATAAGTATTCATAAAAGTTAGAAATTGCATTATTGTAGTTATTATATTATCTACATATAATTTTGAGTAGTTAGCAATTCCTAGTAAATAATTACTGATTTCATTTAAGAAATCTGGATATTTTTCATCATTCATTTTTATTTCCTCCTAAATCTAAAACATTAAAGTTTTGCATTAATTCTCTTAATCTCTTATTTGCAACATGAGTATAAATTTCTGTTGAACAAATAGATTTATGTCCTAATATTTCTTTAATAATCAATATATCAGTGTTATTTTCATCATACATTAAAGTTGCTCCAGTATGTCTTAAAGTATGTGTATGATATTTATCTGCTGTATCGGTAAAAGAAAGTTTTAGCTCATTTTTAATGATTTCTTGCACATTTCTTTTTGATATTCTTTGTTTTCTATTACTTAAAAATAAAGCATTACGATCAGGATAGGCTTTATTTAAATTAGGTCTTACTTTCAAATATTCTGATATTGCTTCTATAACTGCATCATCCATATATATAATTCTATCTGTATTTCCTTTACCATGTATTCTAATAGTTCTTTCGTCCATTTTTACATCTGTTAAATCTATTAAAACTAATTCGTTAGCTCTTATGCAGCAATTTAAAAATATACATGTTATTGCATAATCTCTAATTTTATTCCTTTTTTCAGTTTGAATAGAATCAGCAAGTAGCTTTTTGCTTTGATTTAAATTTAAGTATTTGGGATGTCTTTTTTCAACTTTAGCACAACTAGCATTTCTTACAGGATTAATTGAAATTAAATTCTGATTATCTAAATACATAAATAATTTCTTTAAGGATGCTAATTTTCTATTTCTTGTTTTTGCACTTTTTTACAAAGTATAAATAGTTATCTATTACATTTGAAGATACATTTTTCATATCATTTAATGTTATTTCACTTATATCTATTGTTTTAAAAGTATTAATATCAAATTCAACATTATTTTCGTTTTTAGAGAAAATTAAATATCTAAAGAATGTTCTTATATCAATATACATTTCATCAACCGTTAAATTTGATTTGAATGTAATATAAGCACTATATTTTAAAAAGTCATTTAAAAATTCTGGATTATTGTTCATATTTTCTAAAAATGACATTTTGTTACCTCCTTGCAATTTATTGGCAATAGTTTATATTTTTAATAAAATATAAACAAAGGTACAAAATTTAAAATTTTTTGTAATTTTTCTAAATTTGCACCTTTGTTGTTTTTTAATTTATGTGATACTATTGTTCAAACATTTAAGCGAATCACTTAAAAGAACAGTAATATCAGCATACTTGTCCAATATTATTTTTGTTTCTTTAACAATTTTATCTTGGGTTATATCTCCAAATTCAAGTAATAATTTGCTAAAAATTAATGAAGCATAATTTGTAATAAACTTTCCATTTATCTTTTTCCATTTTTCAGTAGTTTTAAAGTATTTATCATAAGTTGTTGTATTGATTCTATTTGAAATAGTATCATAATCTTTGGTTTCTAATTGATGTCTAACTGCTACAATATAATTTGATAATTTTTTATCTTTTGGATCAGTAATTGTTCTATTAGCTTCAATTAAATAGCTAATCATTTTTTCAACAGAACACTCCCAATCTTGATTTTCTTTGTATCTAATCATATATGTATCCTCCAACTATTTTTTTAACTTTTTAGCTTGATATTCTTTTAAATATTTCATTTGTTCTAAATCTTCATAATATTGCTCTTCAGGTGTAGTACATTGATCTGACCATATAATAATCAAACATAATAATATTCCAATTCCAAATAGACTCATGATTATTAACATGGTTATCATTGCGATTAAATCTAAATTCATTTTATTGCCTCCAATTTTTTACTTTTAATCATTGTTAAATTCAGTTGGTGAAACTGACATAGGGATTGCACCTACCAGAACTCTGGCTTGTACTCATTGCGTGGGACGGTTATTACCTCGCTCGAACTATGACTATACAAAAGTATCCTATCTATGCTTAAACATTAATCGACCAATTAATGCGTAGATAATGGACTTTATCCCACCATCGCATAGAACTATTTGTATTTAACAAATATATTTAATTTTCAATGTACAAAATAAGAAATTAAATTATCCCTCTTACTTGTTAAGTGTTTCAGTGTCAAAAAGTTGGTGTCAAAATTAAAATTTTTTATATTTTTTAAAAATTTTTTCTAGTCCACTATTTAAACTTTTTGATATTGTTGATTTGTCTTTATTTTCTAAAGAAGCAATTTCAATATTTTTATAGTCTTTTATTATTTTTAGATAAACATGCTTACCCTGCTGAATTGGTAATTTAGAAATTTCTTTAATAATATTTTTTTCAATATCTTTCTCAATAAATATTTCTTCAGCTGACTTACAATTTGAATTTGTTGAAATTCTTATTTCAAAAACATCTTCATCATTATTAATTCCTATATCAATATGGAATCTTGTTTCCCAATTTTCTTTAAATTCCTCTTTTCTAACTTCTCTAAAGTATTCTTCTAATTCATCTGTAATCTCTATTTCATGTGATATTCCTTCATAATCTTTAAATGAAGCAGCTAAAAATTTGCCATTTTCTTCACAAACATCATAATTATCAATATGAATTATTCTCATAATAAAAAACCTCCTAAAAATTCGCATAATTTAACGAATTTCTAGGAGGAGATCTACAAAAAAACAAGTTAAAACTGCCCCACAAATTTTGAGCAATCTTCACTTGTTGTAAATATGCTTTAGAATTAACAATCATAAAAATACACCTCCAATCGCAGACATAGTCCGCAAATAGAGGTATTAACTATTACATTATTAATGTGATTGATTATTTGATAATTTATTTAATTACATATTCAAATTCCTTTCCTAATAGTCTATCTTTTGTAAAAATAATATATAATTATTTAAACTTCATTTGTATTTTGAATTAATATTATTTACTTTTGTAGATAATTATTACCTCAAAATATTATAGACTATTTGTCCTGCTTGTATATTATATGATTTTTAGCTATATTGCTTGAAAATTCCCTATATTTACCTATATTTACCTTTTTTGGCAAAATTGTAAACATAATCTTGTCGAATTATGGGAACATTTGTCGAAGATGTTGAAATATCAATGAAAGCGTGATATAATGCGAAACAGTTAGAGGTTGACAAATGTATAATTTTTGTATTATCATTTTCCAGGAGGTACAATAATGATAAGTGTTATGGTGGCTGAGGATAGTATAGAACAAAATTCCACTTGTTGTGAATTTCTAGCAAAAGATAAAGATATTGAGATAATTTCAAGAACTGTAGATGGCAAATCTACTGTAAAAGAATATCTGACTAATAAACCAGATGTGCTTTTACTCGATTTAGAAATGCCTGTTTTAAATGGACTTGATGTAATAGATAATTTATCTTTAGATATAAATGAGAGAAAAAAATGTAATATTATAATAGTAACTGATGATATTTCATTTAGATTAAATATAACTAACACTTCTAAAATTTATAAAATTGTTCCAAAACCATATAATCTAGATGAATTGTTATCTACTATTAAGGAAATTGGTTCAACGACTAAAGAATTAACTAAAAAAGAAATTAAAGATTTGATTTACAGATTAAATTTTAATATGTATTCTAAGGGTTCAAGATATATCGTTGATGCAATACAATTAGCTTATAAAGATATTGATTTACTTTCAAATGTATCAAGTCTTTATAAACTAGTTGCACTACAAAATGATGAAAAAGATAATAAAATACAAAGGAGTATTAGAAGTTCTATAGATACAATGAATAGTCATATATCAAAAGAACTACTACGCTCCTTTTTCCATATATATGATAATGATATAATAACACCTAAATACTTTTTTACTACGGTAGTTGATTATTTTTTAGAATTAAAACATAAATAAAAGAAGGCACAACTGCCTTCTTTTATTTATTTAAATTAAGATTTGGTATTTTTTTTCTTAAATCAACTGTTTTAATTGAAACATTAATTATTTTTAATAATAGATTTAATATATATTCTTCGTCATTATTTTCTTTACTCCAATCATTTGGATTATTAATAATTTCACTTTTTTTATCGTTTGTTATTGAATATCTTTCCATTATCCATTCAATCGCAGACTTGCCATTAATTATATATTCATATGCTTTTTCGGGTATGTCTTTTATTATAATGTTATCATTATATTCAATAATTGATTTATCTTTATTTTTTCCAAATCTCATCTTTATTACATTATAATTTTCTTTGTTTTTTATAATCGTACAATTTTTATATAACTCTGATTTTTCGTAATTCAAATGTAAATCTGCAAGTTTTTTTCCAATATTCAATATTTTTGTAAATTCATCTAAATTATCAATTATTGGAATTTTTGGCAAAGATTTTTTTAGATCATTTTCAAAAACGGTTGTATATTCATTTGAATTTAAAATACCATAAACATAGTAAAATATATCTTCTTTTATGAAATTACTTTTTAATTTAGTATTTACTTCTTGTAAAATGTAATCTGAAATTCCATCATGCTTAACAATATTTTCATCTTCACTTTCATACCAATACAAAGGAAAACATTGTGTATTGCTACCCAAACAATGCAAATCAACAACAGTATCGAATATCATAGTTGTAAAATTTTTATTAGAGCCAAATCCTGCAATTCCAATAACCAGATTTTTAAGACTTTTATTTGGGAATAATTTATCTAATTGATATGTTCTTTGTATAAAATCTTTTTCAAACATTAAATTTGTTTTAGTGAAAGGTCTATAAAGTGCATTTTCAATTTTATTTGTATCTACCAAGTATGGTTTATTGTTTTTTAAATCTCTTAAAAATAAATCAGTCCATACAATTTTTTTCTCATCGTAAGTAACAACATCTTTAGGTTCTTTTTGATTAGATGTGCTATGGTATTTATTTCTTTCATGATTATAAAACTCAACCATATTATTTACATTTTGTTTTAGCGAATTTTTTGAAAAGTTATATAACCAACTATCTTTTGATGTAGATGCACCTAAAGAATAGGTTGTAAAATATGATTTACAGCTATCATCATATTTTTTTTCAGGTTCTATAGGTATATATTTATCAAATTGAACATTTTTCTTATTTATCCAATCATTATTTTCATCTGGAACTATATTTTCCCATTGAATATTCATAATTGATTTAAAATTCTTAATTTTAGTTAGTTTTTCATCTCTAGTTAAATAATCTCCTATATCATAATAATGTATATATCCATCATTTTTTCTTGAAGCATTCTTTATAAGACATGTAATAGAAACTGGCGTTCTACTACCACTTCCAAAAATTTTCCCACCTTCTTTTCTAGATAATTCCCCTGAAGTTCTTTGGTTTCCTCTTAAATTAAATACATATATAGAAGTAAATTCATCTAGCAAACATTTTCTAAAACCAGACATTGCAAGATTATCAATAAATGCTCCGTTAGTAATAAATGATATAATTCCATTCTGTTCAATTCTATCTGTTGCCCATCTAAATGCTCTAATATAACTATCATATAACGAATTCTTAAGAGTAGTATTTGAATATTTAGCATATGTTTCTACTATTCTATTATCTAAATTTTTATAGTGTAAATTTTCAGATTTATCATTTTGACTTTTTTGACCAACAGAATATGGAGGATTACCTATACATATTGTTATTGGTAAATCTTTTTGTTTTTGTGCTCTTTGATTATTAATATTAAGAAGTTCATCTATGTGTATATTGCTTTCGTACATATTGGAATTTTCGTATAATTGAAATGTATCGGTTAATACTATTCCTTCGAACGGAGTGTAAAATTTATTACCTGTTATTTCATGGAAAGTTGCTTCAATATTTATTGCTGCAATGTAATATGCTAATAATACAATTTCATTTGCATGTATTTCATTGGTATATTTATATAAAATATCCTGAGGCTTTATAACTCCTGATTGAAGTAATTGTACAATAAATGTTCCTGTTCCAGTGAAACCGTCAATTATATGAACTCCATGATCAGATAAACTTTTATTAAATTCTTTTTTCATTAAATATTCAACACTATGAATAATAAAATCTACGCATTCATTTGGTGTATAAACAATACCTAGTTTTTCAACCTCACTTGGTAAAGCTATTTTAAAGAATTTTTCATATAATTCCAATATTATTCTTTGTTTTCCTTCTGCATTATCAATTCCTTGAGCTCTTTCTTTAACGCTCTCATGAAATTTTGCTAATTTTTCTTTTTCTTCATCTAACATTTCTTTATCTAAAATATCAATCATCTTTTGCATAGTTTGAGAAACTGGATTATATTTGACAAATTCATAATCTTCAAATAATGCATCAAAAATTGGCTTTGTTATCATATGTTCTGCTAGCATTTCTACTGCATCGGATTCAGTAATAGAATTATTTAAGTTTTTTCTTAAATCTAATACAAATTCTTCAATCTTCTCTTTAATTTCAATATTATCAGATGTAATTAATTTATTCATTTTTTCCATATGAGTTGATGCTATTTCTGCAACATCTTTTGCCCATGTTTCCCAGTAAATTCTTGAACCAACCTTTTTTACCATTTTTGCATATATAGAATCTTTCCAATTATCAAAAGTAGAAAAATCTAACATGATTTGGCCTTCTAATTTTCTTTTATCTTTTTTTACTTTTACTTTTTTAAAACCATTATCAGTATCTTCTTTTGTTCTTTCTCCAATACCTATTATATCTATTTTGTCAGGTTTGTTTTTATTTAACTCAATCTTATTTATTGTATTATTAAATCTATCATCATGAGCTCTTAAAGCTTGTAAAATTTCCCAAACTAATTTGTATTTTTCATTTTTATCTAACGCTTCATCTGGACTTTCTGTTGCTGATATTCCTATTGGAAGAATTACATATCCATATTTTTTTCCTTCAGATTTTCTCATTACTCTTCCAACAGATTGAATAACATCAACTAAACTATTTCTTGGATTTAAAAACATTACTGCATCTAATGCAGGAACATCTACTCCTTCAGATAGACATCTAGCATTTGTTAATATTCTACAATTTCCATCATCAATATCATCTTTTAACCAGTTTATATGTTCTTTTTTCTCTAAAGCATTATATGTACCATCAACATGTTTTATATCTATATTTACTAAAGCATTTAGTTCTGGATTATATTTATCCTCTTTTACATGCTTTTGTATATCTTTAAACATTTGTACAAGTTTCTTTGAATCATCGATTCTGCTACAAAATGCAACAGCTCTTTTCATTGGATTAGGATCTGTTAAGAAGTTTTCTTTTTCGTCCCAAGTTGATATTTTAGATAGACCATTCCAACATCCCATTATTTTTACAGAATCTTCTAATTTTAATTCGTGTGATTGTTGAGCAAACCAATCTTGTAATTCTTTTTTTACATATTCTTCATCAACAGCTAAAACTAAAACTTTATAATCAGATAATAATCCTAGTTTAACTGCTTCTCCAAAGCCTAATCTATGAAACTCTGGTCCATATGTTTTTTCATCATCCATTGAGCAAAGCACAGCATTAGATTCGTCAGCCTTTGATTTTGCTCCATCTCCGTATATTCTTGGAGTTGCCGTCATGTATAAACGCTTATCGGCTTTTATAAAATCGTTATCATGTACTTTTACAAAATGACTTTCATCTTCATCACTTAAAGTAACCCCTGTTGTTCTATGTGCTTCGTCGCATACTATAATATTAAAATTATAGTCAGTTGCTTTTTGAAAATCAGATACTACTTGTATTGATTGGTAAGTTGAAAATATAAATCGTAAGTCTTTCTCACTATTATTATTTGCCCATTCTTTTAATCTTTCAACGTTTGTTGTAGATGGGAAACCTAAATCTACAGCATCTTCCCCTTTTGATGCTTTATTATCACTACAAACAACAGCAGCAGCAAATGAATATCGACATTGTGCAGACCATTCCGTTAAAGTTTGGCTTGCTAAAGCAATGGAAGGAACTAAAAATAAAACATTTCCTTTTCCATTTAAATAATCTTCCACAATTCTTAAACTTGTATATGTTTTACCAGTTCCACAAGCCATTATTAATTTACCACGATCATTAGTTTTTAATCCTTCTAGAACTTTACTGATTGCAATATCTTGATGTGGTCTTGGTGTTTTTTTAGCCTTTACTTCAACATTATTTGAATTTAAAGAATATTTTTCCCAATCTATTTCTGAATTCCTTAAATCATCTATTCCAATTCTACCTACAGGTGGATCTTGATTTTGTAAGGCATCTTCTGCATTTGTTGAATATTTTACAGTTGTTGAAATAATTAAACGATAAGAATATTTTGTTAAATGACCTTCTACATCAAACATTTTTGATGATGTGGCTAAAAATGTATCTACATCACTTTTTGATATTTCTCTAGTTTCATCATAAAATTTGCATTGTATTGCCCAATATTCGTTATCGTAGGTCAATGCCACTAAATCTATACCTGTATCCCCTATATTTTCTCTGTAAGGAAAATCTTTCCATTCCCAAATTTCTTTTATTAATGATTTATATTTAGGTTCATTTTTTAAATAAGATACTACTAATTTTTCAAAAGCAGTTCCTTTATCTCTTTCATTATTAAAAGATGTTCTATATTGTTCTAATAATTCATCTAATTTCATATTTGTCCCCCAAAAATATTTAAAAATATTCTACTATATCTTATATCATAACTTTCGATTTTTTTCCATAAAAATTGACAAAAAAATAAAAAAATTACCAATGGTCAAACCATTGGTATAATTGAATTATATTAAAATCCATATTTTAAATTTATAGCATGAATTTTATCTACCAAGTTATTATATTCTTCTCTAGACACTCCCTCTGGTAATGGTATACATTCAGCTTTTTCATCGTTACTCATTGTATCTTCATAATAATAGCTTATTACTTTCATATCTAAAATTTCAAATTCTCTTTCTGTATATAGCTTATCAATTAATTCAACACCAAGTTTCTGTAAAAGTGCAAGTTCATTGATAGTAAATTCATTTTTGATATTAACAATTTCCCTATTTTCGTATCTTTCTTTCCATTCATCTAATCTTAATCCCATAGTTTCACTCCTTTATTTTTTTTAATATCTTTTCAAAGAAGCTTTCTTTTTTTACTTGATGTTTTTCTATTATATCACTTTCATTTGTGTTTTGTAAATACAAAAACTCTTCAATTGCATATTTCAATGCATTTTCTGAAGACATTTTTCCAACTACATTTAAAACCCCTAAACTATATGCGTTATTTACAAACTCACTTCCTAAATCAGCCGTAACAAGTATAAATTTCGGCTTTTTTGAAATACTAGAGTTATTAATCTTTTCTATAACTTCTATTCCATTCATTACAGGCATTTTATTATCTGTTATTACCAAATCAGGCATTAATTCTTCAATCATGTTATATTCTTCTTGCCCATTTTTTGCTATACCTAATACTTCAATATTTTCAAAAGCTTGAGCAATTTTTTTGTTAGATTCTGCTATTACTTGTACATCATCAGCTATTAATACTTTTATTTTTTCCATTTATATTCCTCTTTCTACTGAATTGTTATTATTATATCAATAAATTGCCTATATGTTTGTCGAAATTTGTAAGTAAAAAAATATATAACCCCAGTAGGTTATATTGTAACAAAAAAATATTATAAAATCAATATGTTATTTTAAAGATAGCGAAAAGGAGTCTTTTAGATGAGTAAACGAAATACAAATATTGGCGATACTCTTAATATTGTCAAAGACAAAATAAGATATTATCGTGAAAAAAACAATTATTCATATCAAGCATTATCAGATAAGCTTATGCTTCATGGTATTGATATTCATAAACAAGAAATTTATAAAATTGAAACTGGAAAAAGAACAGTTGTTGATTATGAACTTTGTGGTTTTGCTAAAGTTTTTAATATTAAATTAGAAGATTTGGTTTCTGATTACATTGATAAAATATAAAGAACTAGAAAAAGGTATATGTTCTAGTTCTTTTATTTTATTCGAAACTAATATTTTGACTTTGTCAAGTAAAGTGTGTAATTTTTTTTAAAACTCAAAAAATTTTTATAATCGATGGTAAAAAATTTATGCCATCGATTATTTTTTCTTTAGTGAAAAAGTGTGGATTTTCCTTGATTTGAGAGTGCATTAAATAGAAGTTAATATGTCTGTATTAACTTTACATAACATTAATGTATTGTATCAAATTTATTAATATTCCATTTTAAGCGTTATTCATAACTTTTCTAGTTTGTTCCCATACATCTTGTTCTGTAAATTCATTACCTATATTTTTGCCCCAATATTCTAATATTGCTTTTTCTTGTTGTTCAGAAATTCTAATAAAATTTTCTTTTAATTCTTTTACATATTTTGTTGTTTTCATATTTCCTCCATATTTTATAAATTTTCATATAATTTCACTCTAGATTGCATTTCAGGATTCATAGCAATCTGATTTCTAACTAAAGCCCAATTTCCCACTGGTCTATCTTTCCATTTTTTGTAGAGCTCTTTTATTCTTAAATAAAGTAATTTAAATAGTGCATTTTCATTAGGAAATGCTCCTCTTTTTGTTACTTTTCTAAAGCTTGAATTTACACTTTCTATAGCATTTGTTGTATACATTACTTTTCGTACTGCACTTCCATAACTAAATAATTGCTCTATATGTTTCCAATTTCTTGTCCATACTTCAACTGCTCCTGGATATTCTTTCCATGTTTGTTTAAAACGCTCAAATTCCGCCTCTGCTGCTTTTAAACTTGGTGCTCCATATACTTTCTTTAATTGACTTGTGAATGCTTTGTAGCTTTTGCTTGGAACATATTTTATTGAGTTTCGTATTAAATGTACTATACATCTTTGTACTACTACATTTTTGAATATCGCTTTTGCTCCTTCTTCTAATCCTGATACTCCATCCATTGATATGAACAATATATCTTCAACACCTCTATTTTTTAATTCATCGAATATCTGCATCCATGTATGCTTACTTTCTGTTTCATTTAACCATAATCCTAATATGTCTTTTACTCCATTTACATCATATCCTAATATTGTATATACAGCATAATTTTTTGTTTCATATTCTTTCTTTATTGAAACATACATGCAATCTACAAATACAAATGTATAGAATTTTTTTAGTGGTCTATTTTGCCATTCTTCTACTTCTGTTAGAACACTATCTGTTATTTCTGATATTGTTTCTGCTGATATGTTAAATCCGTATATATCTTCTATTGTATCTGCAATGTCTCTTTGACTCATTCCTTTAGCATACATTGATAAAACTTTATCTTCAATTCCTGATACATCTTTTGTCCTTTTTGGTATAGCCTGTGGTTCAAATGTTGCATCTCTATCTCTTGGCACATTTATTGGTATTTCTCCATATGTAGTTTTTAATGTTTTATTTCCATATCCATTCCTTCTATTTTGTGTTTCCTTGTAATCATGATTATTACTTTGATATCCTAAATGTGCATTCATTTCTCCTTGTAACATTGCTTCAAATATTGGTCCAAATATATCTTTCATTGCATCTTGAACATCTTCTTTGGTTTCTGGCTGATATTGTTCTAATATTGCTTGTGCTAGTGCAACACTTTGTGGATCTCTTTTTATCTTTTTTCCCATATTCTATTTTTCCTCCATTTTCTTTATTATATTTTTTTTACATAAAAAAGTAAAGTGCATAAGTTTTGGTACCTTTAACTTACACACTTTATTGGTTCTTTGTCAAGTTAGTTGATTTATGCTAAAATTTTTAGACGTAGTAAATCAAAGCTACATCTACCATA
>CALXJY010000040.1 GCA_944388755.1 uncultured Clostridia bacterium
TTTGCTTTTTCTGCTGCTTCTTTTAATCTTTGCATTGCCATTTTATCTGTTTTTAAGTCAATTCCATTTGATTTTTTAAATTCTGATGCTAAATAATCTATTATACAGTTATCAAAGTCATCTCCACCTAAATGTGTATTTCCACTTGTTGCTAAAACTTCAAATACTCCATCACCAATATCTAGTATTGATACATCAAATGTACCTCCACCTAAGTCATATATTAAGATTTTTTGATCTTGCTCTTTATCCATTCCATATGCTAAAGCTGCTGCTGTTGGTTCATTTATAATTCTTAATACTTCTAGTCCTGCTATTTTACCTGCATCTTTTGTTGCTTGTCTTTGGCTATCATTAAAATATGCTGGAACAGTTATAACAGCTTGTGTTACTTTTTGTCCTAAATAATTTTCTGCATCTGATTTTAATTTTTGTAAAATCATTGCTGATATTTCTTGAGGTGTAAAATTATCTCCTTCAATTTTTACTTTTTCTGCTGTTCCCATTTTTCTTTTTATTGATATAACAGTATTTTCAGGATTTGTAACTGCCTGACGTTTTGCTATTTGTCCAACTAATCTTTCTCCATTTTTTGAAAAAGCTACTACTGATGGTGTTGTTCTGTTACCCTCAGCATTTGGTATTACGACTGGCTCTCCTCCTTCCATAACTGCTACACATGAATTTGTTGTTCCTAAGTCAATTCCTATTATTTTTCCCATTTTAGTTTCCTCCTTATTTTGTTAGTTTAGCCATTTTCTAAACTTTTATTTATATTTTAAAATTTAATAACTATTTAATTTGCTACTACTACCATTGAATGTCTAATTATTTTCGTGCCTATTTTGTAGCCTTTTCTGTATTCTTGTACTATTTCTTTTTCTCCTTTTGTGTCATCTTGTATACTTGATACTGCTTCATGTAATTCAGGATCAAAAGTTTCTCCAAGTGCTTTTATTTCTTCTACTCCTTTTGATTTTAATGTATCTTTAAATTGTTTTAATACAAGTTCTATTCCTTTTTTATATTCTTCATCTTTTGTTTCTACTTTTACTGCATTTTCTAAGTTGTCTAGTATTGGTAACATTCCTTCTACTATATCTGATAATATTGAATTATATAGATTTTCTCTTTCTTTTATGCTTCTTTTTTTGTGATTTTCAAATTCTGCTAATACTCTTTTATATCTATCTGTTATGTCTTCTAACTCTTGTTTTATTTTTGTTAATTCATTTTGTTCTTGATTATCTTGTTTTACTTCTTCATTTTCTTTTTTTTCTGACATATTATACCTTCTTTCTTGATATTTACATATCTTTTTCATTTAATTTTTTGCTTATATATTTCATGACTGATATTACTTTTGAGTAATTCATTCTTTTAGGTCCTATTATTCCTATTGTTCCTAGGTCTTTATTTCCTACTTTATGTTTAAATGTAATTATACTAAAATCTTTTAGTTCTTCTTTTTCGTTTTCATCACCTATGTATACATTTATATCTTTGGCAAATCCTGAGTCTAACATATCTGCCATTAGTTCTTTTTCATCTATTATATTTATAAAGTTCTTTGCAACTTCGAGGCTGTTAAATTCTGGTAGTTCAAATGCTTTGTTAGCTCCTTCTAAATATAGTGTTCTTTCTTCTTGTATTACTTTCTTTATTTGTTCTATTATTGGTTTTATTACTTTTACACTATATTTCATTTCATTTATAAGATATTCCTCTAATGGTAAATCAATTATTTCTAATGGTTGATTTTTTAGTTTTTTATTAAACATGTAGTTTATTGTTTCTACTTGTTTGTCTGTTATATCTTCATCAAACTTTATTATTGTTTCTTTAACCATTCCTGTATTTGTTAAAATTATTGCCATTAACATTCTTGACCCTATTTTTACAAATTTAATTTCGTCTATTAGCTGTTTTTCCGCACTTGGGCCAATTGCAACAGTTGTATAATGGGTTATTTCTGATATCGTTGTAGTTGTTAATTTAGTTAGGTCTTCTATTTCATTTATTTTTGTTTCTAGTTTATCACTAATATATTTTATTTCTTCTACACTTATGTTATCATCTCTTAATAACTCATCTACATAATATCTATACCCTTTTTCTGATGGTATTCTTCCACTTGATGTATGTGTTTTTTCTAGATATCCAGCTTTTTCTAAGTCTGCCATCTCATTTCTTATTGTTGCACTACTATAATTTAGTTCATCTTTTTTTGTTAGTAATCCTGAACTTACTGGCTCTGCAGTGTTTACATATTCCTCTACAATTGCTTGTAATACTTTTTTCTTTCTTTGGTCTAACAATTCTATCACCTCTTTTAGCACTCTTGATGTTAGATTGCTAATTCTTATATATATTATATCCATTTATGTTTATTGTCAATAGTTTTTTTAAAAATTTTTGTGAATTTTTTGTGAACAAAACAAATTAGAATAAAACAAAAAGAAAAGTTTAAATTACAAATTATAATACTCTCCTATTTGTTCTTTTTTCAATTAATTTTAATATCATATATTTTGACGAATTAAACATTATGTGCTATAATCCATTTGTAACAAATTAATATAGTTTAATTTTATGGAGGAAATTGTATGAGTAAAAAAGTTTCACCACAAAATGCAGAAATAATTTCTGCTAATAATTTTGCTAAGTCAAAACGGGGCTTTTCGGAACCGCAAATCATTAGTGCTTATGATTTTTTTCATAGCGATGTACAACCTTTCGATTTTCTTGAAGGCTGTTTAACTGATGATGAAAAATCAGTTAGACTATTAATTGTTGCACAGTTTAGAGCTTCTCGTGCGATTGAAGATGCTTATTGGTACAGCTCAAATAGTAAATATCTTATTGAGGATATAAATGGTATTAAAAAAACTTTAATACATATTACTTTATGTAAGTATGGTTTTTTTAATTCTAATAATTTCATAAGAGAGGGTCGTATTTATGATTGGTCTCCAATTATAAAAAACAAATTATTTCCCTTAAATGATTTTGAAATATGGCTTAAAAATTATGGTTGGAATTTGGACATGCATGAAGCTCAGTGTTCTATTAATGATGTATGGTTAGAACTTGTTTCTGATGCTCTTTTATAAGTTTCCTAAGGTGTGATTTCTATAATTGGATTTCACACCTTATTTTTGACATTTTTATGTAAATGGTGTATAATTTATATGTAACTGTAAACACTTTTACAAAAAATGGAGGTAACATTTATGGAACAAATCTTTCCAAAGGAAGAAGCCGAAGCTAATTCTAAATTAGATATTAAGCTTCCCTTCGAGACAACTGATGCTGACGCTGATATGATATCAGCTGACAAATTCTATGAAGATAGAATTCGGAATGAGGATGTGATTAAAAAGCATCTTCTAGATCTAGCCAAAAAGCTAGTCAAGGAGGCCTTAAAAACCTCTTATGACTCCGAATTGGCATATGACACTATTGGAGATATGAAAAAAATCCGAATAGTAGTAACTATATGTCAATATGGTCGCTTTTATGATGATGGCGAGATCAGCACATTTGGAGAATATGACATTTGGTATAATATTATGACAAATGGCTTATTCCCCAAAAGCAAATTCAAAAAATGGTTGCAGTCATTTGGATGGCAATTGGATTGTCATTCAGATGATTGCGAGAAAGATGAAATTTGGCTAGATCTTGTGTCTAAGCCATTCGTCTAACCTCCAAAGGTGTGGAATCTGTGATTTAGATTCCACACCTTAACTAATTATTTCATTTATCACATCATCAAACTCTTCACATTCACTATTTTTTACAACCCATATATGTCCTTTTTTATCATATTCTTTTAAATTAATATTTACTCCTTTTTCTTTTGCTTTTTCTACAAATAATTTACTATCTGGATTTAAAATATCATATGTTCCAGTAAAAATAGTTACATTTTTTAGATTCTCTACTGGACCATTTATAGGATTTACTAAATAACTTTCCATTCCATCTTTTCCTGCATATGCTATTCCTGCAACTTTTAAAGCTTCTTTATTTAAATCTGTATCATATTTTTGTATTTTATCAATTTCAGTGTTTTTCATTGTAACATCTATCCATGGAGATATTAAAATTAATTTATTTGGCAATTCGATTTGTTCTTCTCCTAATTTTTCTTCTAAAGCTAAAGCCATTCCTCCACCTGCTGAATCACCCATCATTATTAGATTTTTTGGTTCGACTTTTTCAATAATTTTTTTATATAATGGTTCTATCATTTCAAATACATTTTTATAATTATTTTTTGGAGTTAGTGGATAGTCAGGTATAATAACAGAATATGATGTATTTTCTATTAATTTCTCTATAAAATTCCAATGGTAATCTGTTATTTCTGCCATATATGCTCCACCATGAAAATATAGTATATATTTATCTTGTTTATTTTCTTTTGGACTTACTGTAAATATATTTCTATTTTTGTATTCCTGTATATTTATATCATATTTAGATTCTAATATATTTGGCATTTTTGATTTAATGTCTGTAAAAAGAAAATATATTGCTATTGCTAGTCCTATAAATGCTAGTGTTAAAATTATTATAAGTAGTATCTTTAGTTTGCTCAATTATTTAGCCCTCTTTTCTGATTATTTTATAATATTTAATTCTTTTAGTTTTCTATAAATTCTTTCTATGTTTTTACCATCAGTAAATTCATTTATTGTAGCATAATTATTTTCAAATTTTTCATTTCTTATTTTACTTAAATTTATATGCTTGTCTCTTATCGTTTCTCTTATAATATTTTCTAATTCATTTATATTATATGCTCGTTTTCCAATGTATTCATCATCTTTTGGCACAAGTTTTCCATTATATGTTTCATATTCTTTTAAATCAGGTTGATAAAATATAACTCCTGCTCCTTGATAAAATGAATTATAACATACTGATGAATAGTCTGTTATTAACATTTTTGTTTTTTCTAGGATAGTAGATATTTTTCCCTGCCAAAATCTCTCTTTAATATCAGTATTTGCTAATAATTCAAATACTTTTGGATGTGGTATTATTACAATCTTTTCTTTGTCTATATATTTACTAATCATATTATAAATTTCTATTGTATTTTTGTAATATGTTGATTCTTCAAAATCGTATAATTGTTCTTCATATGGTTTCCATGTCAACATTATTGTTACTATATCTTCTGAGTCTTGATTAATATGATTAAATTCTATTTTGCTAAATATTGGCAATCCTGTATTTAGTACTTGTTCTTCATCTAAGTTTAGCATATCAACAACTGCGTCTTTTTCTTTTTCACTTCCTACTATTATATATGTAGCTTCTCCCTCTTTGTTTTTTGCAAATGTTGAACCATCTCCTTGACATTTCATGTATGTTATTCCATGTTGTAAAAATATAAATGGTTTATCACATATGCTTTTTCTTAATGCAGTATTATTTGATCTTAATATATTTAAATGTATTGGTGCTTCTGTTGAAATAAAGTTATTTGCATTAAATATCAACCAATAATATTTTAGTGAGTATTTTTTTACTACATTTTTCTCTGATTTTATCTTTTTATAATCTTCAGAATTTTTGTCTATTACATAATAGTTTTTTGATAATTTACTATTTTGTTTAGCAAGTAAAAATAAATCAAATGTTCCTTCTTCTGCTTTTGATGAGAATTTTTCATAATATAAGTTGATGTTTTTTCTCCTTATTTTTATTGCTAATTTACTTATTTTATATAATAAATTAGAAATTATTTTACTTTCCATTATTCTAAATTTAATTGTATTTTCTATTGGTTCTTTTAGTCTTTTTACAAGTACAAGATTTCCCCTCGTTGTTCTTCTAAAATGTACTGCATATTGTTTTACATATTTACTTTTTATTGGTGCATAATAATATCTTTTATTTTTTATTTTTTTGTTTTTTATTCCTATTCTATAATCTATTTTTCTACCATCTACTTCTATTTCCATTCTCATGTTTCCATTTATTTCTGATACATCTTGCAATATATCTTTCATATTAAATGTTAATTTATAAATGTCATTTGAAGTAATCATTTGGAATTTTGTTAGGTTTTGGTTTGTTTCTTTTAATCTGCATTCTTTGAATAATACTTGGTCTATGTATAGTTTTTCGCTTTTAATTTCTAAGTTATATTTGTTTATTATATATGCTAAGATTTTTAGTTCTATTTTTCTTTTGTTTAATTTTAGTCTTAATACTTTATACTTAAATTTTAGTATTTTTTTATATGCTTGTTCTTCACTACAATATGCATATTTTATTTTATTTTCTTCTGAAAATACTATTATTACATTATTTGATATATTTTTTTGTTCGTCTATTTCTATGTCTTCTTGTTCTATTTCTTCATCACTTTGTTTATTTTGTAAATCTTTATTGATTGTTTGTATAAGAAAAATTTTATTTTTTAATTCTTGACTAGTTACTTTTATTTTTGATGTATAAAATTTTCCATATTCCATTAATTGTAGTGGAATTTCTTCTATATCATTTTCTGTTTGTCTTGCTCTTATTTTTTTTATTATTATTTTGTTATTTTCTATATATACATCTATACCTCTCATATTATTGACTCCTTGCTACATTTCTTGTTTTTAATTTATCTATTAGTATCAATAATCCTTTATATGTAAATGTAATAATGACTGTTAAAATCATAGCTGTAAAGAAAAATATATAAGTATTTTTACACATATATTGATATTTGCTTAATATCATCATTGGTAGTCTTTGGAATATGTATAAAGGAAATAAATTTTTTCCCATCCATAATAATATTGTATTTTTTATATTTATTCGTCTCGTTAATAATATAATTATTAATGTGAAAGCTAAAGTATTTATATGATACCATAACATGTTTTTTCTTATCTTATATGTAATAATAAATATAATTAATGTGTATACAAAAGATATTAATTCTTTTCCTTTAATCCATTCTTCAATTTTCTCTTTATATGCTGAGTACGTAAATCCTAAGGCAAAACAAAAAGCTGTATTATACCACCATGTTTCTTTATAAAAACTCATAATTATAGTATATAACAGTGTACCTATAAACATAGATATTACTATGTTCTTTTTATCTTTAAATGATTTAAGTGATAAATATGCTATAAAGTACAATATTATTATACAAAATATGTACCAATTACTATTTCCGAATCCATCCCAGCCTATCAGAGATAAAACTAGTTTTTTAAGTGAAAAATCATGAGTTATAAAATACCTTGATGCAATCATAAATACTAAAACTGCAATATCAAAATGTAATAAGGTTGTTAATATTCTTTTTCTAGGTAAATTATTAATATATTCAGTTCCTTTTTTCTTTGCAGATTCCATTATTCCATACCCTGAATAGAATAGAAATAAAGTTACCATTAACTGCCCCATTTTTTTTATAATTGTTACCCCAATAGTATCAATATAGCTATCTTGTAAATATACTTTATATCCTATAAAATGACTAATAAATACAAAAAACAAGAAGATTCCTTTTATGGTATTTGTATTATCTTTAGATAAATATTCTTCATTTTTTTCTATTCTACTAGTTATAACTATAAATATAAAAAATATTAATAATATTATTGTCATGTTTTGCTCCTTTCAATCTATATTGTTATATTATTAAAATTTTAATTTTTAATTGTCTTTATATCTATATATTTAAAGTTATACATATCTTTAATATATTTTTCATCTTCTCCAAATATTTCATAAATTTCTTTTTCTGTTCCAACTATTATTTTTGATTTTAATATTAATTCTTTTTTTATGTTTATATCACTTACTAATTTCCAATTTTTATCTTTTAATAACTCGTTTTTCCACTTTTTTATTGTTTTTAATATATACATCTCATTATCTTCAAATTTTATATATCTATTTATTTTGTATAATTTATTCGCTTTTTTTCTTAGTTTTATTATATCAGACCTATTTTTTAAGATTTCTTCATATTTCATTTTTTCTTGAATTATTTCTTTTCTATTAGCCCTTTTTATATATAATATATTTTTTTGTGAATATATTATATATCCATTTTTTATATATTTTAAGTCATTATTTTCATTACTTAATTTTGCTAATATCCCATATATTAAATTTAATCTTCTTTGTTTTTCTTTATATTCAATCATTATTTTGATTTCTGTTAATTCTTGTTTTATTGGAATATTACATCTAAATGTTTTATAATTGTCTAAATTTCCAACAATTGATGGTCTATTTTGTTCTATTTTATAGTCTTCTATATTTATTTTTTCCTTTTCATTTTTAATATATATTTTATATTCATCTTTTGGTAAAAAACAATTTATTATACCTTCTATTTTTATAAATTTATTATTTTCTATATCTAGACTATTTATTTTTAACAATGAATTATTTTTTATTTTAAAAATTTTCATCTGTTTAAAATATATCACATCATCTTTATATTCAAACTCTTTTCTTATATCTTTTTTATATTTTAAGCAAAGTGCTAAAATCTTATATTCTGTCCATAAGTATTTTTGTTTTAAGATAATGTTATCATCTATAACTGATAATAGTTTTATTATTTCTCTAATATAATCTTTCTGTTCATTTCCTGTTAAATATAGAGTTATATCTACATTTATTCTCCACTCTAAATCATACATTATTTGGTATTGAAAATATGGAAGTAGTATGTTGTATTTCTCTATTGATTTTTCTATCAAAACATTATATCCATATTTTATTGTATCAAAATACCAACTTTTATTGCCCTCTCTTACTTGCAGGGCAGATGTATTTTCTTTTCTTTTTCTATAATTATATATAGCATCTGCCAATATTCCATATTTTAATTTTTCCATTAAAATTTCTCCAATTAATTTGGCATCTTCAGAATATTTTAATCTTATATCATATGTATATCTTTTTATAACTTCCGATTTTATAAATGCTGAAGATGTGCTTAATTGAATATATTCATAATCTTTGGTAATATCAACTATTTTATTACCATCCTGAAATTTGTAATCTAATTTATGATATCCTTCTTTAGCTTCAAAGAATTTTTGTCTGCAAGCAATTATGTCTATTTCCTTCTCATGTTCCTTAAAAAATTTATATACTTTTGTAAATACATCTAAATCCCATATGTCATCTGCATCAAGAAAATTGACGTATTTTCCCTCAATGTATTTTATACCATTGTTTCTTGCTTCACTTACTCCTTTGTTTTCTTGATAAATATATTTTATATTATTAGGATATAATTTTTGGTATTTCAAACATATATCTTCACTTTTATCTTTACTTCCGTCATTTACTAGTATTATTTGTATATTTGTAGAAAATCCAATATCTTGTTTTATAACAGATTCTATTGTTTCTTCTAGATATTTTTCTACATTATATATTGGTATTACTACAGAAAATATATATTTTTCTTTTTCCATATTTTAATTTTCCTTTCACAATAAATGTCATATAATTTAAATAAATTACTTACATTTTTATTTGCTTTTTAATTTTCTTCTTTCAATATTTTATATAATTTATCTTTTCTGTTTTCTACTTTAAAGAAAAAGTTTTCCATTCTTTCCTTATATATTTGATCCATTTTAAAGTTATTATTTATTAGCTTAATAAGTTCACTTACTAGTTCTTTTCCATCTATACATAATTTTCCAAATGCATCTTCATGTTTTAAATCTAATTCTTTATATGTGTGTAGCCCTGATTTAAATTCTTCTATATCTGGCATAAAATAGATTATAGGTCTTTGTAATTTAACAAAATCAAATTGGAATGATGAAAAGTCAGTTATAAATGCCTTATATTTATTTAAATCTGTGTCTCCAATACTTACAGTTATATTGTCATTTAATGTTTTATTAAAACAATCTTTGTATTGCTCAAATATTGGATGTAGCTTATAATCTAATACTAAATTTTTCTCTTTTAATTCATTTAGTAGTTGTTCATTTTCTAAAAATTTAATTGTTTCCTTATAATATTTTGAATTCATAAATTTTTCTTTATTTATTTTTCTTTTTCTGTTTATTGATTTTCCAATCAAATATTCTCTCCATGATGGTGCAAATATTATTTTATTCTCTATTTTGCTACCTTCTTGTTTATCATCTAATCTAGGCATTCCAACTTCTATTAAATCTTTTTCTAGGTATTCATAATTATTAATAAGATTATCTTTTTCAAATTGTGATGATATAACAAATTTATCTATTTGTGTAAATGTTTTTGCATACATTCTTAATAATTTTGCATGTAAAATTCCATGTTGTAAATATATTAAATCATATTTTAATATATCTTTATAATAGTTGTAGTTTTTATTAAATGGACAATATTCTTGTAATGATGAAAAAGATGTTAATATTTTATCACTATTTAAAAATAGTAGTTTATGTTTTATACTTCCAAATTTTACTATATATTTTAATTCTTCTTTTGTAAATTTCTCTCTATAATTTTCAATTTTCCCATCTAATATATAGTATTTATCTATATTATCCTTGATTTTAATATCATGTTTAAATTGTGAATATGCATTATCAAATATGTTTTTTCTATCTATATATATCCATATCTTTTTCTTTTTATTTTTTGTAATTTGTGAAAGTACTCTATATATATTTATATTTTTATTAATATTACTGTATCTTTTTATACTTCTATAAAAATCTTTTTTTCTTGTTTCTTTTTTTGGCATACTTACATAAAATTCGTTTTCTTTAAATTGAATTCTGTATTTATCATCATAAATTTTACAACTTCCTATTGATGTATTAAATGATACCCACTTATTAAAGTAATATTTTACTTTGACATCATGCTCATTAAATAGTATTTTAAAACCAAATTTAGTTATGTCTTTTATTTTTATTTCACTATCAAACTTTTTAAAATTTGCAACTTTAATATCTGTTCCTATTCTACTAGAAACTGTATCTGATAATTCAAGTTCTCTTTCATATTGTTTTAGGTCTTTATCAATATAATATATATATAACTTGACATTACCATATTTTAGAAGAGGTGATTTTAAAAATCCAAGAAATTCTACTTTTTTATTTTTAAATTTGAATCTAGACATTACTATTTCAATATTATTTTCTACTGACAATATATTAGTATCATTATTTATTGTATATTCTTTATTATATCCTCTATTAATTCTTATATTTTCGTGTTTTAAATCTATTAGATACATTTTGTGATACTTATGCATTTGGTTATATTGCATTATTGTTTCATCATCAATTTGGTTTATTATATTTAGTATTCTATTATATGCTTCTTCTTTTTCTTGTCCTTCTAAATAATATGGAAATAATGTATCATGATTTATCCTATATCTAATTACATTTAGTGCTATTCTTTGAACATATTTTTTTACATTTCCATTTGAATCTTTAAATTGATTAAATAATGTTTCAAATACATGCATATATTGTTCAAATGAATATAATGGATTTTCTTTGTAATCTGTAGTACTGTTTCCATATATTCTATATAAATATTTAGCATCTTTAACATATCCAATTTTTGTTTTTTTCATTGCAATTTGAGTATTATATAATATATCTTCATGAAAATATACTCCTTCTTCAAATAATATATTTTCTTTTCCTAGATTTTTTACAATTACATTCATTGTTGGCTGTATTGCATAATATTCTTTTTCAAGATCATATATTCTAGTTTCTACAAAACATTCTTTGTATCTTTGAATTATTTTTTTGTTTTTTGTTTTAACATCATATTCATACATTGCATATGTTACAATATCTATTTCATCATAATTTTTATCAAAAAATTCAACTAATTTACTTATTGCATTTTTTGATATAAAGTCATCTGAATCGATAAACATAATGTATTTTCCTTCAGATGCTTTAATCCCTTTATTCCTTGCTTTAGATACTCCTTCATTGTTTCCTGTTAAAACTTCTATTTTAAATTCTTTAATTTCTTCTTGCAATTTTTTACAAATTTCTAAACTATTATCTTCTGACCCATCGTCTACTAAAATTACCTGTATTTTTTTTAAATCCTTGTAATCTTGATTTAATATTGATTTAACACAATCTCTTATATATTTTTGATTATTATATATTGGTATTACTATTGATACATCATATTTATACATCTTTAAATCCACCCTTTATTAAAAATTCCATTTCATTATTGTTTTAAAACTATTATTTAGATCCATATCAAATGCTTTATATATGTCATTTATATTATTAACCTCTACTGTTTCTACTATAATATTTCCTATATATTCTTGCATTTTTGGGTCTTGCATAATTTCAACTGCTTCAGCAAAGTCATTGTATCCACTTCTACTATTTCCTACTATTTTTAATCCCTTTTCTAAAACCATTCTTGTTTCTATTAAAATAGGCTCTTCAGAAACTCCTAGTATAGAAATTGTCCCCTGTGGATTAATATGTTTTATTATTTGGTTAATTGCATCTTCTGAGTTTTTACCTCCAACACATTCAAAAGCATGATCAACCTTTAAATCTTCTGGAATTTTATTTATTAACATTGCTTCATCTGCAAAAGCAAAATAGTTTAATTTTTCTTCGTTTGTTCCAAATATTATTATTTTTGATTCAGGCATATATTTTTTTAACAATAGTGTCATTATATATCCTATTGTTCCACATCCCCAAATTCCTATTGTTTTCCTATTTTTATTAGCTGTATTTTTGAATTCTTCTATTGCATTTATACAAATGCTAATTGGTTCAAGTACAGATGCAATATTTAATGCTATGTCTTTTATTTTTATTATTCTATCTCTTTTCATACAAACTATATTTTGTAAAAATCCATCATAACTACTTGACCTGAATTTTGATGTTCTTAAATAATTTTCTTTTATAATATTATTTTTTTCTAATGGTATATTTGGTATTAATACAACTTTATCTCCTTGTTTAAATTCATTTTTTTGATCATATAATACTTCTCCAACTGCTTCGTGTATTAATGCCATTGGTAGTTTTTTCTCCATAATTTCTTTATCTCTACTTCCAGTATAATATCTTTGGTCTGCTGCACATATTGATAAATATAATGGTCTTACAATTACGGTATCCTCGTCTATATTTTCTTCTTGAAAAAAAACTTCCATTCTTCTTGGAGCTACTAGTTTAACTATTTCATTAATCATTGTTTATCTCTACTCCTTTTACTATCGCATTTGCTAATTTCAAGTCATATTCTTGAGTGATTTTCATATTATATATTTCGCCTTTTACTAATTTAACATTTTTCTTTTTAAGTGCATATATTTTTGCTGCATCTGTTAATATTTCTTTTTCTCTTTCCTCTAAGCTGTTATATGTATCTACTAGTTCATTTACTCTAAAGGTTTGCGGTGTTTGTCCTTGATACATGTAATCTCTAATAGGGATATTTGTAATTATGTTATTATTTGTTGATTCTACTATTGTATCTGTTGCAGGTATTACAGTATCTACTGCATCTATATTTTTATCTTGCATTGCTTCTACATTATCTTCTATAATCCTTTGTGTTATAAAAGGTCTTACTGCATCATGTGTTACTATTATATTTTCTTTTTCTTTAGAATTTTCTTTAATAAATTCACATATTTTCATTATTGTTTCATTTCTCGTGTTTCCTCCTGAAATGACATTCAATTCACAATTTTGATAATATTTATTTAATATGTCTATCATATATGATTTCCAATTTTCTGGTGTTGCAATTATTATTTTATCTATTTTTTTGCAAATAATAAATTGTTCTAATGTGTGTATTATTATTGGCTTTCCTCCTATATTTAAAAATTGCTTTGGTAATTCTGTTCTGCCCATTCTTTTTCCTTGTCCACCGGCTAAGATTCCTGCATAAACCATTTTATCTCCTCCTATATTTCTTTTATATATATTTTGTCATTTACTGCTACTACTGTATATTTATATATATTTTTTAATTCTTTTATTTCTTCAAATTCTCCGTATTCTTTTATTTGGTCTTTTGCTTCTTTTTGTTTTTCTTGTAATTTT
>CALXJY010000041.1 GCA_944388755.1 uncultured Clostridia bacterium
ATAACTAATAAAGTCACTAATTTCCTTATTCGTATTTTCATATTCAATTTGTTTGTTTTTACACAACTTATATATATTCTGAACATAGTTCTCCTAGTAGAATCGCCTCATGTAATCCAATCTTTTTAATTATTTCTTTATTTACAATTATATATCCTGTATTTGATAATAAATCTATTAGCATAAATATTCCTCCCACAAACCATATAAAAACAATTTAATTTGTAGTTAGGTATTTTTTCTTTAAATTAAATGCTTTAAGCAAGTAGGGAGTTTTTGTTGTCTAAACAACTGTCTCCATCTAAATGCAATATTTTACCAGTAATTATAGTCTTTTGAAACTGCCTACTTTTATCTAATTTAAAAGATAAGTTCGCTTTAATTCTATTATTTATTTTAGCTTCAAATTTATTAAACGCATCTTTTACAGCATTTGGAAAAACAAGTTCTAAATCATCAATTGGACTATCAGCCACAACTCTTTCTATAATACCCTCTAAGATTGCAATATCATTATAATCAGTTTTAATAATTTTAGTAACCTTAAATATTACATCTTTAAGATGAGATTTTCTTACAACAATACTACCTTTTCTAATATGATTCATTTATATCACCTCTAAATATAGGCTAATATATTATATGACGAATTTTGTCGAAGTGTGAAAATAACGTTTGTTCTCTATTAGAAAAGTCAGTAACTTTTACTAATAGATAACGAATCAAAAGACACTATAATTTGTAATAATTTAACTATACTAATATTCGAAAAAATGAATAAAAAATAAAAAGAAACATATATATGTATAAAGTAAAAAATAGGAGGTAAGGTATGGTAAATGTTGCAAAAGAAAATTTATGTATTCATAAATTAGTATCAGAAAAAAATGAGATTGTATTCATAGAAGGGGATATGATAGTACCAGATTCTAAACCAGATATATTAAATACAATTGGTACAAGTGGTATGGCATGTGTATATAAAAAAGAATTACTAGAAGGAAAATTAAAAATTGATGGTACAATAAATACATATATTATGTATATGCCAGAAGGAATGGAACAGGAAGTAAGAGGACTAAATACTACATTAGACTTTACTGAAAATATAGAAATAGAAAATGTCACATCTGATATGCAAGCAGAATTAAAAACAAATATTAAAAGCATAGAAGCAAAAGTTATAAATGGTAGAAAAATAGGTATAAAAGTTGCATTAGAATTTGATATAAAAATATTTACAACAGAAGATGAAGAAATTGTAAACAACATATTAGAAAATAATGATATTCAAACATTAAAAACAAATTTAACATTAAATTCACTACTTGGAACAGGAACAACAAAAATCTATGCAAAAGACACAGTTCAGATAGATAATATTGATCAATTAGCAGAAATTCTAAAAGTATCAACACATATTATTGGAAAAGATGTAAAAATAAGTTATAACAAGGTACTTACAAAAGCAGAGGCAGAAATCAAAATAATGTATTTAACAGAAGATAATAGGATAAATCAAGTAAATCCTAAAATACCAATAGTAGGATTTATTGATATAGCAAATGTGTCAGAAAATAATGTTTATGATATAAATTATGAACTAAGAAATGTTATAATTAAACCAAATTCTCAAGAAGAACATTCAATATATATTGAAATGGAATTTGAAGTAAGTTGTAGCATATATGAAGAAAAGGACATTAACTTAATAGAAGATATATATAGCACAGATTACATTTTAAAAACAAATAAAACACAAATATCCACAATTAGTGATAAAAAGAGCATAAAACAAAATAAAGTAGTACAAGAAAAGGTAATGCTTACAGAAATAGAAGGGAAAAAATTAATAGATGTGGATTTATCAGTATTAATGAACAAAGAAACAAAAATCAATACAAAAATTTTATATGAAATGGAATTAAAAATGAAATTCACATTTTTATCACAAAATATGGAATTAGAGATAAAAGAAGCAACAATTCCATTTGAACATGTGATTGACAATTTAGAAAGAGGAGAAAGCATAAACACAACAAATGATATAGAAATACAATCACAAGATTTTATAATTAAAGATGGTGGAGAAATCGATTGCAATATTAATATGAATATACAAACAGACATGAACAGAATTGCCAATATAGACATTATAAATGATGTAGAAGAAGAAAAAGAAAGGGAAGAACAAGATTATAGTATAGTTATATATATTGTAAAAAAAGGTGATACATTGTGGAATATTGCAAAAGAATTTGGTAACACAGTTGATAACATAGTAAGAGTAAATGGAATAGAAGATCCAAATCAAATACAAGAAGGACAAAAATTATATATTCCAAAAAATATAAGGAAACCAGTATCTAGTAATGTATAAAATATATTCAAGACATAGATACAGGTTACCTAAATTTAAATTCAACTATAATAATAAAAAAAGAATAAAACCACAAATAAAACGTAAAATATCTACAATAATAATAGTTACATTAATAGCAATTTTAACGATAAAACTAATTTTAGATGCAGTATTACCAATTTTTGAAACATTGTGTAAAGATAAAGCAAAATCAATTGCAACAATAGTTTCAAACGAGGAAGCAACAAATGTCATGAAAGAACATTCATATGATGAATTATTTACAATAGAAAGAGATAAAGATGGAAATATTACCATGATAAAATCTAATGTAATACCAATAAATGAAATTATATCTGACATACCTAATAAAATTCAAGAACAAATTAATGAAAAAGGTAAAGACAATATACAAATAGCTCTTGGAAGTTTTACAGGATTTAAGCTACTTGCTGGAAGAGGTCCAGGAATCAATATTATAATTTCTTGTACCGGCAATGTAGAAACAGACTTAAAAAGTGAATTTATAGCTCAAGGGATAAATCAAACTCTGCATAGAGTATATTTACAAGTCAAATGCGAAGTAACAATACTAACTCCATTTAATAACATTACATCAGACATTACAAACCAGGTTTTATTATTAGAAAATGTAATTGTAGGAAATGTACCAAGTACCTATTATAATTTAGAAGGATTAGATGGAAATAGTGATGCATTAGAAGCCATAAACTAATATGAATATTTTATAGCTTTTGGGATAGAATAAATCTAACTTATCTAGGCTGTTAATATATGTAATATTTATCAAAAGTCTAGCAAAAATATTTTCCATGAAAATTAGGAGGATATATATGTTTAATCCAAAAGCTATTTATTATGAAAAAAATATAGAAAATTATGAATTAGGCAGAATTTTATTAGAAAAATATAAAGATAAACCAAAAATAATTATAGAAAATCATAATAATATAGAAGAAATGAGAAAAAAGTCAAATTCAGAATTTGCAGATATGAAAAGAAATCTAATAATAGGAATACGAAAAACACATAAATTTACAGAAAATCATAAAACATCAGATTTTCTTGTTCCATATACATCGTCAGGATGTACAGCAATGTGTATGTACTGTTATCTAGTATGTAATTATAACAAATGTGCATATTTAAGACTATTTGTAAATAGAGAACAAATGCTAGAAAAAATAATAAAAGTAGCACAAAAAAGTGAAAGAGAATTAACTTTTGAAATAGGGAGCAACAGTGATTTAATATTGGAGAACATGATTACAGGAAATTTAATATGGACAATAGAAAATTTTGCAAACACACAAAAAGGATTTTTGACACTACCAACAAAATTTGATATGGTAGATAGCATATTAGATTTAAATCATAAAGGAAAAATAATTATAAGAATGAGTGTAAATCCATCTGAGATAATTAATAAAGTCGAATTTGGAACTTCAAGACTAAATGGAAGAATAGAAGCAATAAATAAATTAGCAGATGCGGGATATAAAATAGGTATATTAATTGCTCCTGTTATTCTTGTTGAGAATTGGCAAAAACTATATAGTAGTCTAATAAAAGAACTAAGTGTAAAATTATCAGATAAAGTAAAAAAACAAGCCTTTTTTGAAATAATATTTATGACATATAGTTATGTCCATACAAAGATTAATGAAGAAGCATTTCCAACTGCTATAAATTTGTATAATAAGGAGATAATGACAGGAAGAGGAAATGGAAAATATGCATATAAAATAAATACAAGAAAAGAAGCGGAAATTTTTTTAAGAGAAAAAATGAAAAAATATTTTCCAAATAACAAAATTGAATATATAGTTTAAAAATTATAAAGTATTAATTAAAATTAAATAGAAAAGGAAATATATGAAAAAAATAAATTGGAAAGAGAAATACAAGATAATTGAAAAATTTTTTGCAAATATGGAGGATGATTATATAAGTGAATCATCAGCACAATGTTCATATTATACTATTTTATCATTTATACCATTTATAATATTAGTTATAACATTAATACAATATACCAACATAGATCCACAAACTTTATTTGATGCAATCTCAAAGTTTATTCCGTCAAGCATGAATGAAATAGTGTTAAATATAGTACAAGAAGTATATTCAAAATCAATTGGAACAGTTTCAATATCTATTATATTTACAATTTGGGCAGCAAGCAAAGGTTTATATGCATTAACAAAAGGATTGCAACTAATTTATAATATAAACAATCAAAAAGATAATTCATATATCTATTTACGAATAAAGGGAATTATACAGACTGTAATATTTATCATTTTGATAATATTTGGACTAACCGCATTGGTATTTGGAAATACACTAAAAGATTTTATACAAAAATATTTTGGAGGTTTACAAAATTATAATATTCTATTTTCAATATTAACAGAAATAACTTTAACTTTTATAACATTTTTAATATTTTTGCTTTTATACAAATTTATGCCAAAACACAAGGTTACATTTAAAAGCCAAATGTATGGCGCTATTTTTGGAGCAATAGCTCTTAATGTGATATCTTTTGTATTTTCTAAATATTTATATATATTCAAAGGATTTTCATTAACTTACGGAAGTTTAACAACATTAATGCTTATAATGATGTGGACATATTCATGTTTTTATACAGTATTTCTAGGAGCAGAATTAAACAAGTTGTTAAATAGTAGAGAGTTCAAATTATATAAATTAATAGATTAAGTCGAAAAGTAATTTTAAATACACAATTAAAAATTCAAAATTTATATTTTTTTGTTAAAGACCAAGAAAAAGTTGACAAATTATGTAAAACACATTATAATAAGCACATGGCTAAGTGCCAAATAAAAAAGAAAAAGGAGAATGTATTATGTTTGGTGTAAAATTTGTATGTAAAGAGATAGGAGAGAAGCGGTTTTTTGATGTTATAGTAGATGAGTGCTATTTAACCACCATAGAGGTAGAATGGTTAAATAACAATAGTAAATTAAAAATTTCATTATTAACAGCGAAAGAAAGTGACGAACTGTCAAAAAAATTAAAAACTGTTTTTCACTATTGCATGGTTGGAGGAAATAAAAATGAAAAATTTATTAGATCCAATTAAAGTAAAAGAAAAATATATAAAGTGGCTGGAACAAGAAATATCAGTTAATAAAATTGGAGAATATTTAGAAATAACAAGTCCTTTTTTAGATAGATATAATGACTATTTACAAGTTTATGCAAAACTAGAAGCAGATGATGAAATTATTTTAACAGATGATGCATATATTATTAATAACTTGCAAATGTCAGGTGTTGATATAAATAGCAATAAAAGAAAGCAAGTATTAGAAAGTTTTTTAAATAAATATAATGTAAAACTAGAAGAAGATGCATTAGTGACTAAGTCTGGAATAGAAGATTTTCCACAAAAAATTCTATTTCTAATGCAAGCTATGTTGAATATTGATGACATGTTTATGCTTTCGCAAAATAAGGTAGCTTCAATATTTTTAGAAGATGTAACAGAATTTCTTGATAGTAGGGATATTTTTTATAGTAAAGATGTAAGTTTTGTAGGAAAATCAGGTTTCATATATTCTTATGAATATCTTTTACAAAGAACAAAAGAGAAACCTGAAAGACTATGTAAAGTTATAAATAATCCGAATAAACAAAATTTTCAAAATACTATTTTTATGTGGAATGATACAAAAGAAACTAGAGATAATGATAGTCAATTAATAGTATTTTTAAATGATGAAAATAAGATTGATGCAACTGTAATAGAAGGATTTAAAAATTATAATGTAAATACAATTCCATGGTCAGAAAGAGAGAAACATTTAGAGTTGTTAAGGGCTTAAAGTATAAATAAATTACTAATTTTGATACTTACATAGATTTTTAGGATAAAATGAGCGAACAACAAAAAACCTCGGAAGTCTTGAAACTTCTGAGGTTTGATATTTCCTATCTCTTGCTAAATTACAGAGTCAGTAATATCAAGGTTTATAAGCATTTTTGCATATTGTATGAATAGTTTGCATAGAACCTTATACGATTTAAAAGAACTGTATTTTATAAATTTATCTTTTTTATTTTTAATGTGCAAAAGAGGTTTATTATGAATTTAGTTAAACAAAATGATAATATCTCTTTTCGATATAGCACTTTGCCCTCTTTAA
Source organism: uncultured Clostridia bacterium (assembly GCA_944388755.1). GTDB lineage: Bacteria > Bacillota > Clostridia > TANB77 > CAG-508 > CAG-269. Next base: position 6,565 of record CALXJY010000041.1, read on the forward strand.
TTTTATATGAAGAACCGTATAAAACAAAATTATCAGATAAAGCAAAGTTGTTATATATAATCATTTTAGATAGATTAAAACTATCTGTTAAAAACAACTATACTAATGACAAAAATGAAGTATATATTTATTTATCACGACAAGAGGTTCAAAAAATATTGAATTGTAGTGATAAAACAGTAACAAAATCATTTAATGAACTTATTTCATTAGATTTGATATATGAAGAAAGAACAGCAATAGGTAAAAGCATAAGAATATATGTTAATAAAAAAGATGATATATTTATCCCATTCGGAAAATTTACGGTTATCAATCGGAAAAAATACGAATGTACAGTCGGAATTTTTACGAGCAGGAGATAAAATAAAAAATAATTCTAAAATGAGTAACTATCAGCAAAGAGGGTATTCACAAGAATTTTTAGAAAGTTTATATGCTAATTTTGAAAATTGAGTATTTTTTGTTATTGTTATTATATACATAAGTAATAGAGCTTTACAAAAGGTTTTATAACTTTTTGTAAAGTCTGTAAATATTATTTTTTCAGCATTGTTTGAGCAGCATTTGTGAGGGAATCCACCCGTTAAAAGGTCACCCACTACCACTTTAACTAACACTATAGAAACCATTAAAACAACTAAAAAATAAGAAAGAGAAGAAACAAAGAAAGATGACATTGACAAGATTTAAAATCAAAGTCCAGTCCTATTACAATTCAATTATTGCTGGGTTTATATAGCACCTAGATAGGCGATACAAAGCTATATATATAATATAACAAGCACAAGAAAGGCAGGTTTGATTTTTATATGATAGAAAAAATGTATACAGTAAAAGAAGTAGCAGAAATGTTAAAAACAAGTGAAATTACAATAAGAAGATATATAAATGAAGAAAAAATAAAAAATACTGCTTACTGTGGCAATAAACACCTCATTCCAGAAACTTCCTTAAAGGAATTTTTGGTGAATGGTGGCTCTGAACCAAAATTATAGGTTTAATACTCAATTTGTATGAAAATTAAACCTGACAATGCCCCACAATTTAATTTAAAATTGAAGTTATATAGTTTTATTGCTTTTATTTTAAAGTTTTTAATTATATATTTAAAATTTTAATGAAATGAGGTTTATGTATGAATACAACTAAAAGAAGAAGAAAAAAGAAAACTGAACTTGAAGTACACCACCGAACAGCAACAAGTAGGTTTATTTCATTAGAAGAAATAACTGACTATGTTAGAGATGATAAAACTAGATTATTTATAAAAAAAGATTATATAATCAGACACAATGGTGAAGTTTTAATATTTAATACATATAAAGATTATAATGCAGATGGTTCTATAAAATATGAGCAAAATGATTTATTAGATAAGTTTGTTTTGCCACCTAATTTTATCAAAACTTTTATTAAAGATATGAAAAAATCAAGTTTAAAACAATATTTTAGTCCCCCTCTTGGAGAACATTATTTTTGTTTTGATAATAATATAAATCATACCAAATGTGTAATTAAATTTTATACAGGTTTTAAAAATAACCCAGTTATCAAAATGGTTAATGACTATGAAAATAGATATGCATATTTACTTTCGAGGTTTATCAGACCTTTTACAAAGTTAAGTATAAAACAGTTATCTAATTTATCACTAGTTTTAAGAAATATTAGATAATTGTAAATAACACAAATTATTTATAAACATAGTTGCATCTTATTTTTTAATATGTTAATGTTTTAATAAATTATTTTGGATTGATTTATATATTCATTTAGAAAAGTAGTTTGATTTTCTCAAGCTACTTTTTTTTATGCTTAAATATCTAAATTATATATTTTTTATTGGCAGTTGTTGTAACTATTCCTAAAATATGCTAAAACAGCAGTAATAGGAGGTGTTTACAATGAAGATAAAGTATTGTATTCACGAAAGAATAAAAGTGAAAGGAGGCTCAAATGAAAGAAAAGAACAACAAGGAAAAACAAGAAAAAATAAGAAAGCATTTAGAAAATTTTAATGCTGTTTTTAATACAAATGTTGAAAGATTAGAAGAACAGATTCCAGTTTTGATTTTATTATTTGATGAATTTGTTGCTGAAATATATGCCCCTAGTATTGAAGGGAACAAATTTAGAGATGAAAAAATTGAGCTTATGAAGAAATTTGATGAAATTGCAACAAGTGAACAAAAAGAATTATTAGAAAAAATTACTGAATATGATAATATGGACTTTGAGCATTTAGTAGAACAAGCATTTTGTTTTGGGTTTGCACTAGCTAGTCAGTTAAATTATGAAAGTAAATTTATTTTACAAAAGAAAAATGAATTAAAAGACTAAATAATATTTTGTTTTTTATCTGCTCACCTCCTATCCCCTCATATTATTTGAAAGGAACTAATGTCTATGATTTTAAGGCTAACTTTTTATGATGATACATACACAAGTTTATTAACAACATTTTTTGAACAAAAACAAATGGTAACACCGACTTTTTATCTTCCTAATGAAGAAAAGCAAGAAAATACACGAACCTTTTTTAGAAAAGTTTTCAGCAAGTTTTTTCTAACAGCCATAGATTTAAGTAATAAAGATAAAGAATTTGAACGATTATGCAATGATATTTTATATAAGAACTTATATTATGATGAAACTAAATATAATAGATTAAAACAACTATTTTCTGAAAAATTTTTCCTGTTTTTATATAGAAATAGAGAATTGTTAGAAGAAATCAGTAATTTACCTGTTATAGATAAAATAGAAGATTTATTGCCATTATTAGAAATAAGAATAATTCCAGCAATGTTTAGCACTAATGAAAGAGATGAAGTTGTGTATTATTTTTACTCAAATGATAAATTTATAAAACAATAAAATTTTAGAATAGGAGAATATATAATGTCTAATAGAATTAGAGTAATTATAGTTGAACCGAATAAAGAACCATATACTGCGAAAATAAGAAACACTTTAGAAGAAAAGCAAAAAATAGTTGGCGGTTTAATTGAATTTGTTGAATTAGAACATAATGTAGATTTAATTTGTAATGAAGAAAATAAAATCTTAAATCTAGATTTTAATAGAATTATAAAAAATGATATTGTTTGTGGGACATTTATAATAGCAGGACAAAAGAATGGTTACAGTATTTCATTGAGTATGAAACAAATTCAAAAGTATAAAAAAGAATTTGCATTGAAAAAACATAAACTTGCAATAGATTTTTTGCGAAGAACTTTAGTAAACAGTTCTAACTTGCTAGACTTAAATTTATTAGGTGTAGAACAGTTAAAGAAATTTCTAAAAAAATAGGAATAGCAGTTATAACTATTCCTATTTATCTTCTTTTTTAGGTTTGTCATCTTCAATGACTAAATCCTTATATGCATATCTCATAGCTCTCAAAACTAGCTCGTTAAAAGATACACCTGTTTCTCTTGATAATTCTGTATATTGTTCAAATAACTCCTCTGTAAATCTAATTGTTCTTGGAATATTTGCTCCCTCTTTTTTAATTTTAAACATAGCAACCTCCTGTATAACCGTTTTTGATACTATTATGATATACAAAAATAATTCTATTCGATATAACCTAATGAGGTATCAAAATAGGTTACATTTATTTTTTAGTTGTGATATATTTTTGTTAAATTAGACAAAAAAATAACAAATGATGAAAGGGGTTGAAATAATGAAAAAAATTCCAAATTGGTTGTGCATTGTTATAGCAATTTTGATAACTATTATTGTAATAGCAGTTTTAGGAAAGTATTATTCAAACAAAATGGATACTATATATAAAGAACAATATGAACAAAATTACAATAATACAAAAAAAGATACAATAACACCACCCAGCAAAGAAAGTTTAAATACTGAAAATATTCCCAATATTCCAAGTGTAGAAGATGTTACTGGAATGTCAGAAGATGAATTTTACAATATGTTAGAAGAAAATAATTAAAGGGGTGTTAAATTATGAAGTGTCCAAATTGTGGAAATGAAATAACAGATAATCAAAAATTCTGTTCTAATTGTGGCAAACCTATCAATAATAAAGAAGATACTATAATAGAAAATAGTAATTCTGTTGATGGGAATAGTAAGCCAAATGTAAAAAGTATAGTAGGAATATCGATTATAATAATATTTGTAATTATATTTGCAATTTATCTACTTAACAAGCAAGGTGTAATTAACTTATCAAATATTAGTTTTAAACAAGACAACAGTAGTGATAATAAATCTTCTGAAATGACATTTGGAGATGCTCAAACATATTTTCAAGATAATGGTTATATTATATCAGATACTGCTATTGCTCAAAATGGAAAAGATGTCTTTTATGCTTTCTTATTATATAAAGATGGAACAAGATATTTATCAAGCAATATAAATGTAAAAAATATAGTTGCTACTGAAGAAAGGCCAAATATAAGTATCGATAAAACAGGATTTGGAAAAGTTAAAATGGAAGATAATCGTTTCTATATTGAATACATAGAACAAGGTATGAGATGGAACGGAAGGAATTATGTAGAAGCATATTTATTAAACAAAGTTTATAGTGATGGTACTGTTATAGCTGATGGTTCGCGAGATGGTAACCCATTATAAAAAAGTATAAGGAGAAATGGTAAAATGAAATGTCCAAATTGTGGAAATGAAATATATGATAATCAAAAGTTTTGTTCTAATTGTGGTAAAGAATTAGATAGTAATACATCTAAAAAATTATCTCAAGAAGAACCAACTATAAAAAATGATATTAAAGCAACAAATTCACAAAATAATTCTATAAGCACTTTTTATACAATAGCTAAAAATTTTTTTAAATACGGAGTTATTTTAGTAATTATTCTTTTTGCTATTGCTTTTATTCGTGAAAATCTTAACTCAAAAACAAGTAATACAGCTGTTTCAGAATTAGAAAATCAAACACCAGAACAACTATATAATAGCACTAGATATGAAGATAGTATATATGGAGAAAAAGTTGTAAGAGGATATTGTAATCAATATGGTTCATTTAATGGTATCGGAAAAATAACAAGTATAACAAAATCTACTTTTTTAGAAAAAGATGGACAAGGAAGGTTTGCTTTTGAAGTATCTTTTAAATACAACCCTACAAATGGCAATGGTGATACTATGCTAGATAGAGAGTCAAGTATGTCAGTATATGCAATTTATATAGTTAATCCTGATGACCCTTATGGCACTTATACAGGCATTTCAAGTGTCCATTATAAAAGATTTGGAACTTGGGAAGAAATAAAACAAGATGAAGATCTTTGTTATGGTGCTTGGGGAAGTCCTTTAACTGTAAAATATAACTAATATTTAATAAAGTATACCTGTAATTATAATATTATAGGTATTTTTTATATTTATGGCTTTCGAGAATTGCCACATTCTTATTTTTATTTTCTCCCCTATATCTTTTATAGGTAGATTTTTCAAAATTTGTTTGACAAATACTAAAAATATGCTATAATAAATATAGAAATAGAGAGCCACACGAAGTGGTCGCCGATTAGTGATATGAAATACACACTCTAACCGCCAAGCAGAGTGTGTATTTCTTTTAGTTTTGTTTGCTTAATATATGTACAAGTACAATTATTAAGGCTATGTTTATGATAGTTACTGATACAAGACCAGCAAATAATAGTTTAATCGTTAATATTAAATATTGTTCTACCATACACACCACCTCCTTATAGTCGGTGGCGACACACTTCTGCTTTTCCCTATTTCTTGAATAGCATTATATAAATTATTTAATCATAAGTCAATATAAATGTTCAAATTCTTAAATATAATTTCTAACTGAATGTTACACAATAGTAATTGTGTTACATTTCTTTAAATCTCCCTATCTCTTGACACTTCTGTACTTGAAAAAATTATCTCTAAAATCCTTGAAATGAATGTTACACAAGAGGTTGCATTGTTTCGTTAAATGTACTAAAATCTCATTAAAATTAGAAAAAGAGGTGTTAAAAATGAACTGTGTGCAACCAATTAGAGATAAAGAAAAAATCGAACAAATGAAAACTGAATTGCAAAAAAATGGAACTAGAGATTATTTAATATTTTGTTTAGGCATAAACACAGGTTTACGAATATCAGACATTATAAAATTAAAAGTAAAAGACATTTTAAATCAAGATAGAACGATAAAGACACATATTGATATTATAGAAGAAAAAACGAGTAAAAAGAAAAGGTTTAAAATCAATAATTCTTTAGTCGAAGATTTAAAAAATTACATTGGTAATATGAACTTTGAAGAATACATTTTTAAAAGTAGAAAAGGAATAAATAAGCCAATTAGTCGAGTCCAAGCATATAGAATTTTAAATAATGCAGGTCAAAATGGTGTTAGAATAGATATATAGACACAAAATTTTACGAATTGAAAAAAAAATGATATAATATTATGTAAATGTAAAA
>CALXJY010000042.1 GCA_944388755.1 uncultured Clostridia bacterium
CACATACTCAAATTGTAGGTGGTTTTCATTTATTGTGGTATATTCAAAAATATATGAGGGTCTGCTAATATTAGCAATACAATAACTGTTATTACTAATGCTACTAATGTTATTCCTTTAGTTCCTTTTACTTTCTTCATTTTTAACTTCTCCTTTTCTCTTGTTTTTCGATACTATATAATAATACATTTCAAACTTCAATATCATTTTCTACTTTTCTTTTTATATTTTGTACAAGTTCAAGTATTTTTATAATATCTCTTTTTATCTTTTTATTAAGTATAAAACTTAATAAAAATTTTAAGCTTTATTTTTTATTGATTTATTAGCATTTTCTTTATTTTCAACATTTTAAATTCTAATAATTTTTTAGTTTTCGTATTGCAGTTTTTTCGCTTGTGTGTTATAATTTAAATATAATTTCTTTTTATTAAGTTTTATACTTAATTAAATTTCTTTGTTTTTATGGGTTAACTATATAATTTGGAAGTTTTGAAATACGTTTATGATAATAATATTAATAATTTTTTACATAATAAATTTTCCGTATTTAATAAATCTATTAAAAGACTCCTAGATTTAATTATATTTTTTAATTAAATTTAGGAGTCTTTTTTTAATATATATATTTACATCTTTCTATGGGAAACTAATACGCTTCCATTTCTACTTCTTTACCATTAAATGCATATACCATTTTTGTTATGTTTTTAAATCCTCTTTCTTTCAAACTTTCTTCATATTTTTTCTCTTCTATCTGTTTTTTCGCATTTTCTATTGTTTCTTTTAATGTTTTCTCTTCTCCATTTTTTAATACTTTAAATTCCATTATAAAGCTATTTCCATTTTTATCTTCTGGTTCTAACATTATATCATATCTTCCAAATCCTGATTCTCTATTTGAATTTACATAGTATGTGTCTTTTAGTCCTACTAGCATTCCTAATACAAATGCATGGTAAAAGTTTTCTGCTGTGTTTTCTCCTACATCCATATAACTAAACATTTGGCGTACTAGTACTTTGAATTTTTCCTCAAATTCTTTTAAATTTAATGTTACTAAATCTTTTAATATTGTTCTTAGGTCATTTCCTATTACTTTATCATTAAACCAATCTTCTACTATATCTTCAAATAATGCTTTTATTTCGTAATTTGGTATTTTTACTTTGCATCTTTTTCTTTCTATTTTCTCTGTTACTTTTAAATAACCGGTTCCTACTAGTAAGCCCCATATGTTGTCCTCATTTTTTTCTATTCCTGTTATTACTGTTTCTTGATCTACTATTACTTCTATTTCTTCTTCTTTTAGCAGTCTTTCTATCTTTTCTTTTACTGTCATACTATTTTTTAATACTAGTTTTATTAAATCATTTGAACTTGTATTTACCCAATATGGTACTAATTCTCTATTTTTTACATAATTTAATATGCTCCATGGGTTATATATTCCATCTGTTTTCCCTATTTTATATCCATCATACCAGTTCTTTATTTCTTCTCTATTCTCTTCTACTCCAAAGTCTTTTATTATTTTTTCCATCTCTTGGCTTGTTATTCCAAAATCTTCACTAAATTCATTATCTAATACTGTAAATACTTTAAAATTATTTGCCCCGGCTAAATATGCTTTCTTTTGCTACTCTACTTACTCCTGATATTACCGTTTTTTCTAAGTATGGGTTATCTTTAAATGTTGTTCCATAAAATGCTTTAAAAAATTTTACTGCTTCATCATAATATCCTTCTACATATGCTGTTTGTAGTGGTACATCATATTCATCTAAAAATAGCATTACCGGTTTTCCATATTCTTTATATAATAATCTTGATAATAATTTTAGACCATCTCTCATTTCTATTTCATTTGCTTTTAAATTTAGTATTGTACTAAACATTTCTTTTTCTATATCTAATAATTTTTCACTTTTTAATAAATTTACGTGATTTATATATAACTCTACTAACTCTGTTTTTAAACATAATAACATTTTTTCAAAATCAGTGCTTGCTACATCTTTTAATGTCATATATATACATGGATAATATCCCATTTTTGACGTGTATTTTTCTTCTGCTTCCATTATTTTTAAGCCTTCAAATAATTCTTTATTATATTTATCTGTACAATCAAAATAGTATTTTAACATACTCATATTTAGTGTTTTTCCAAATCTCCTTGGTCTTGTTATTAATATTACTTTACTTTGATTGTCTATTATATGTTTTATATATTCTGTTTTATCTATATAGTAATTATCTTTTAGTCTTAGCATTTTAAAATCACTTTCTCCAATTCCTATTCCTGTCATTTTATCACTTTCCTTGTATAATACATTTTGGTTTTTATAAAGGCTTTACCAATAAACCTATTCATTATAATTATTTTTTTAATCTCATTTATCTCTTTATTCATTTTTATTCTACTATATAAACTGGAAAATAGCAAGAAATTTCTTGCTATTTTTCTACTATGAGTAACTTCTTCCACTTCCACCTCACGATGGATAGCTTGTGCTTCTCTATGTGGTTGGCGATATCTACCTCCACTTCGGACTTTCACCGATTAGCTAAACGACATGCCTGTCGCACTAAAATTAGGGAGATAAGACTAATTTTAGTCTCATCTCCCTATTTTTATCGTATTGTCACAGAAGGAACTCCGAAATCCATTCGGTAACTCCCATCTATATCTTCCCAGTTTATATCTGCTGGTGAAGATATTCCATGAGAAATTTTTTTTGCCCCTCCTAGAAGGACTTTTGTTCCGTCCTTCCATTTGAATATCCGATAGAAATCTATATGATCCCTACCTTTGCACATTTTTTCCCAGTCTCCTTCATTTGAAATTAATTGTGCTAGGTAGAGGGCGATTTCTACCCAGTTACTCATGGTGCCACAGATTTTTTCAGGATATTCTTCCATCTCTTCATCTGTGAACCTTGTTTTATATACCCATTTCCACTTAGGAATTAGTATATAAAACTCTTCGTAGTATTTTGGAGCTTTTTCAGCTTCTTTGAATGCTTCATTTATAAGTATTCTCAAAGCTTCTTCTTTTTTGTTGCTCCTTTTTTCTTTAAACATGTATTTGTGAATTGTATCTGTTTTCACACATACACATTTACCATTTTCAGGCGCTTCCACTATTTCGAAAAATAGCGCCTCTTTGTTTTTTTGTGGAGTTACCTCTAGGTATTTTTTTGGTACCATAATTTCAATTACCCGTTTTGTCATTCTCTTTTCCTCCTGTGATTTTTTTGGAGATTTTTCTCCATTGATAATATTTTATCATAATTTTACATAATTATCAATCCTTATTTTTTTTAATTTATTGAATATAAATCTATTTTAACTTAATTATATAAAAGTTGCTAACAAAATACTGAAACTTGATATAATGTAGTATTGCAATTTCCTATAAAATGCAGTATAATCACTTGGTAGTAAGAATAAATTTTATTTTATTATTTATTATATACTAAATTTATGATACAAAATAATATCTAATGCAAATTATTATAAAGAAAGGACTGAAGTTTTTATGAAAAAACTAATTATTAAAGAACTGTACAAGGATTTTAAAAACTATGAAGACAAAGAAGTTACTATAGAAGCATGGGTTAAGACTGTGAGAGCTTCTAAGAATTTCGGTTTTATAGAAATCAATGATGGTAGTTTTTTTAAAAATATTCAAGTTGTTTTTAGTGAATCATTATCTAATTTTAATGAAATATCTAAATTAACAATTAGTTCTTCAATAAAAGTTACTGGAAAACTAGTTGTAACAGAAAATTCTAAACAACCTTTTGAAATTCAGGCGACTCAAATTGAAGTGTTTAATTTGAGTGATACTGCTTACCCTCTTCAAAAAAAGAGACATACTTTTGAATATATGAGAACAATAGCACATTTGCGTCCTAGAGCCAATACATTTAATGCTGTTTTTCGTGTTAGAAGTGTTTTGGCTTATGCTATACACAAATTTTTTCAAGAAAGGGATTTTGTATATGTTCATACACCAATACTAACTTCTAGTGATGCAGAGGGTGCTGGTGAAATGTTTAATGTGAATTCTTTTGACCTTGCAAATGTACCTAAATTAGAAAATGGACAAGTAGATTTTTCAAAAGATTTTTTTGGTAAACCTGCTCATTTAACAGTAAGTGGTCAACTAAATGCTGAAACATATGCTATGGCTTTTAGAAATGTTTATACTTTTGGTCCTACATTTAGAGCTGAAAATTCTAATACAGTAAAACATGCTGCTGAATTTTGGATGGTTGAGCCTGAAATATGTTTTGCAGATCTTGAAGATGATATGGATATGGCAGAAGATATGATTAAGTTTATTTTTTCATATGTTTTAGAACATTGTCCTGAAGAAATGCAATTTTTTAATGATTTTATTGATAAAGGATTACTTGATAGATTGCATAATGTTATAAATTCTGATTTTGGTAGAATTACTTATACAGATGCCGTCAAAGAGTTAGAAAAAGCAAATGATGAATTTGAATATAAAGTATCTTGGGGAGTTGATTTACAGACAGAACATGAAAGATATTTATGTGAGAAGATATTTAAAAAACCTGTTTTTGTAACTGATTACCCAAAAGATATAAAAGCTTTTTATATGAAGCAAAATCCTGATGGCAAAACTGTTGCTGCAACTGATTTGTTAGCACCTGGTATTGGAGAAATAATTGGTGGAAGTCAAAGAGAAGAAAATTATGATAAATTACTTTCTCGTATGCAAGAACTAAATATGCCTATTTCAGAATATAATTGGTATTTGGATTTGCGTAAATATGGTAGCTGTAATCATGCTGGTTTTGGCTTAGGCTTTGAAAGAGCTATTATGTATTTAACTGGTATGCAAAATATTCGTGATGTTATACCTTTTCCTAGAACTCCAAAAAATTGTGATTTTTAGAGTATATACTAAAATTTTCCTATAGTGAACAATAGTGGTTTTCTTTAACATTTTGTCTGTTCATAATTTTTTGAAGCCCATGTTATTGTTCTGTGCCAATTTATGAAATAAATTTGTGTGCGATGTGTTTTATCTATTAGAAAAGTCAGTATGACTTTTCTAATAGATAAAAAAACTACTGTATAATTATTTTTCAGTAGTTTTTATTTTTATTAAACATGTAATTTATTCTTGTATTTCGTTTACTAATCTATTAGTTACTTCTGTTGTTATTTCATTCATAATTTCGTTTTTGGCATTATCTTTAGCATTATTTTCAAAGCTCCTACACCAGTATCCAATAAAAAATCCTATGACAAATGTCACTAATATAGTTAATATTATTGTTACATGTTGTTCAGTTTTATATAAAGATTTATCATAATATTTCATTGGTTTTCCTCCTCTACTAATTCATCTACTACAATTTGTTTGTTAGCATCTAATTTATATTTTGGTAACTCTGGTAAGTCTTTTATTGATGTGAATCCAAACATTTTTAAAAATTCTGTACTTGTTTTATATGTCATTGGTTTTCCTGGAAGATCAGATTTTCCTGCTTCTTCTATTAATCCATATTCCATCAGCTTATATATGCTAGCATCTGCTCCTACTCCCCTAATAGCTTCTATTTCTGCTCTTGTTACTCTAGGGTTATATGCAATAATTGCAAGTGTTTCAAGTGCTGCATTTGACAGGTTTGGTTTAGCTCTTTTATCTATTATTTGATATATATATTCATAATATTCTTTTTTGCTACAAAGTTGATAATCATCTTCCATTTGTATTATTTCTATTCCTCTTTCTTGTTCTCGCTTTTTCATTTCTTGTATGTTCTCTTCTATTTCTTCTTTAGGAATTTCTAATGCCATAACTAGTTCTTGTATATTTACTGGTCTACCTGTAGCAAATAATATTGCCTCTATAATTTGTTTTATATTAGTTTGTTCCATATTTATATTCATTCCCTTCAGGTATAATAACTTTTTTCTACTATGTCTATTATCCCATTTATTTAGCTTTATGTCAATATTTTAAAAAATTTTTAATTTTATTGTTGTACTTTTCTTTTATTTATGATAGGATTAAATTAATAATTAAAGTATTGTAGCAATTTAATTGCTAGAATGGAGGTAATTATGAGTGAAGATAAAAAAATAGAAATTGTATCAGGAGATGGAAAAGATTTGGATATTTCTCCTGTTTATGAACACTTAGGACCTGGCAAACCTGATTGTAATAATAAGCCTAAACATGTTGTTATTCCTAAAGAAAAAAAAGATGATGAGAGTGAAGATGATGATGAGTAATTTTAACATGTGAGTACTTTAATTTTTCCAAAGTATTCACATGTTTTTTATTATCTATCAATATTTATTATTGACATTCGTTTAAATTAGTCATATACTTAATCTATCAAAATTATAAAGAAGGAGGCATATTTATGAATGACTTAATTGAAATTAGATGGCATGGTAGAGGTGGACAGGGTGCCAAAACTGCGTCATTATTATTAGCAGATGCTGCTTTTAATACTGGTAAATATATCCAAGGTTTTCCAGAATATGGACCTGAAAGAATGGGTGCTCCAATTACTGCTTATAATAGAATTAGTAATACACCTATTACTATACACAGTAATATTTACGAACCTGATTATGTAGTGGTTGTTGATGATACTCTTTTAGAAGCTGTTGATGTTACAGCTGGTTTAAAATCTACTGGAGCTATTGTTATTAATACTACTAAATCACCTGATTATTTAAAAAAGGTTTTAAAAGGTTATAGTGGTGATATTTACACAATTGATGCAAGAGAAATTTCTATGCAAACTTTAGGAAGGTATTTTCCTAATACTCCAATGCTTGCTGCAATTGTTAAGGTTAGCAATATAATGAATGATGAAGATTTTATTAAAGATATGGAAGGTTCTTTTAAGCACAAATTCGCTAAAAAACCTGAAGTTATAGCTGGTAATATGGAAGCAATAAAAATGGCTTTGAATAAGGTTCAAAAAATTTAGACTTATTCTAGAAAGGAGTTTTTTATATGACAGAAATAAATAGTAATACACCAATGGAAAAAATGACAATTGGTGGAGATATATATGAAGCTGGTAATTCAAGAGAATTTAAAACTGGTGATTGGAGAAGCATTAGACCTATTTTTGATCCCGAAAAATGCAAGCAATGTGGTTTGTGTTTTCCAGTATGTCCTGAAAATGCTATTCCAGTTGGTAAAGATGATTTAAAAAGAAAAGATTTTAATTATGATTATTGTAAAGGATGTGGCGTATGTGCTAAAGTATGTCCATTTGGAGCAATATCTATGAAGGAAGAAGGTGTTTAATTTATGAGTATAAGAGAAAGATTAAGTGGTAATGAGGCTGCCGCTACTGCAATGAAACAAATTAATCCTGATGTTGTTGCTGCATTCCCTATTACTCCATCAACAGAAATTCCGCAATATTTTTCAACATTTGTTTCAAATGGTTTAGTTGATACTGAATTTGTTGCAGTTGAAAGTGAGCATAGTGCTATGAGTGCTTGTATTGGTGCAGAAGCTGCTGGAGCTAGAGCCATGACTGCAACATCTGCAAATGGTTTGTCTTTAATGTGGGAAATGATTTATATTGCGTCTAGTTTAAGACTTCCAATAGTTTTATCTCTAGTAAATAGAGCTGTTTCTGGACCTCTTAATATTCACAATGACCATTCTGATGCAATGGGTGTACGTGATGCTGGATGGATAATGTTATTTTCAGAAAATAACCAAGAAGCTTATGATAATTTGCTAATGGCTCATCGTATTGCAGAAAACGAGAATGTTTTGCTTCCTTTAATGGTATGTCAAGATGGTTTTATTACTTCTCATTCAATTGAAAATATTGAACTTGAAGAAGATAGTGAAGTTAAAAAATTTGTTGGAGAATATCATCCAAAACATTACTTATTAAATGACAAGGAGCCAATTGCTGTTGGACCATTAGATGTTCAAAGTTATTTATTTGAACATAAAGCTCAGCAAGCAGAAGCTATGAAGGCTGCAAAAGATGTTATATTACAAGTAGCTAAAGATTTTGAGAATTGGACTGGCAGACATTATGGTTTATTTGAAGAATACATGTTAGACGATAGTGAAGTTGCAATTGTTTGTATGAACTCAACAGCTGGTACTGCAAAATCTGTTATTAATGATTTAAGAAAAAAAGGTATTAAGGCTGGACTTTTAAAAATTAGAGTATATAGACCATTCCCTTATGAAGAAGTCGCAAATGCTTTGTCAAATCAAAAAGCTGTTGCCGTTTTAGATAAAGCTGATTCTTTAAATGGTATGGGTAGTGCATTATTTGAAGATGTAACTTCAAGTATGTATGTTGCTGGAAAACATGTTCCAATGGTTAATTATGTTTATGGTATTGGTGGTAGGGATACTACTTCAAAAGATATTGAAAGTGTTTATAATGATTTAATTGAAGTTGCAAAATCAGGAAAAATAGATAATCCTTATCGTTATTTAGGATTAAGAAGGGAGGAAAATTAAATGCCTTATAATTTAAAAGAAATCGTTGCTAAAAAGCCTTCTCGTTTTACTGAAGGACATAGAATGTGTGCAGGTTGTGGAGCTCCTCCTGTAGCAAGAATGATATTAAGAGCTTTAAAAGAGGAAGACCATGCTGTTATAGCAGGTGCAACTGGTTGTATGGAAGTTTCTACATTTATATATCCATATACTTCTTGGACAGATTCTTTTATTCATACTGCATTTGAGTGTGCAGCAGCAACTCTATCTGGTGTAGAATCTGCTTATGTATCTATGAAAAAACAAGGTAAATTACCAAATGATAAACACACAAAATTTATAGCTTTTGGTGGAGATGGTGGTACTTATGATATTGGTTTACAATCATTATCAGGTGCTATGGAACGTGGTCATGATTTAACATATGTATGTTATGATAATGGTGCATATATGAATACAGGTATACAGCGTTCTTCTGCAACACCTAAATTTGCAGATACTACAACTTCTCCTGCTGGGAAAGTAATCCCTGGTAAAGCACAAGTTAGAAAAGATTTGACAAAAGTAATGAATGGTCATCATTTACCATATATTGCTCAAACAGCTGCTTATATGAATTTTAAAGATTTGTATGAAAAAGCAGAAAAAGCAATTTATACAGAAGGTCCTACATTTTTAAATGTATTTTCACCTTGTCCTAGAGGATGGGGTTATCCAACAGATGAATTAATGACTATTAACAAATTGGCTGTTGAGACTTGTTATTGGCCACTATATGAAATAGTTGATGGAGTTTACCACATCACTTATAAACCAGCTAAAAAGCTTCCTGTTGAGGAATTTCTAAAACCTCAAAAACGTTTTAAACATATGTTTTTACCTGGTAATGAATGGATGATTGAAGAATTCCAAAGAATTGTTGATATGAGATGGCAAGAACTTTTAGATTTAGAAAAAATGGGTCAAGAATAAATGAACATGTTTAAAATTTTGCTAACCTACTTATAGTTCATATTTTAATTTTATTAACATATGATTGTGGTTATACAAGAGTAAAATTGTGTGCATTGTGTTTTCTCTATTAGAAATCCTAATAGAGAACAAACTAACGGAAAGCCTTAAAATTATTGCAGATTTTAAGGCTTTCCGATTTGTTCTTAATATCTATAAATATATTATTTATAGTAATTTTCGTTTTCAAACTTATTTAAATATATTTTCTTTCCATTTAAATAATCTAATAAACCATTATTACCTTTAAATTCAAATTCTAAACTATAACTACATAGGCATTGCCTTTTTTTATTGAATTTTTTATTTATTTCGTTTCTTCCATATTTTCCATCCCCTATAATAGGCATTCCTATATGTGCTAGATGTGCTCTTATTTGGTGTGTTCGTCCTGTTTGTATTTCTATATCTAGAATACATGTATTATCTTCATTTTCTTTTATTACTTTATATTTTGTTACTATTTTTCTATATCCTTTTTGTGGTTTATCTGATATATATACTTTTGCTTTCTTATTATCTTTAAATAAGTATGCTGTTAAACATTTTTGTTTCTCTTTTGGTATTGAATACACCCATGCATAATAGTGTTTTTTTATTTCATGTAATTTAAATTTCTCCAATAATATATTTAAAGCTTCTTGATTTTTAGCAAATAAAACTAATCCACTCGTATTTCTATCAATTCTATGGCATGGCATTGGCAAAAATCCTAAGTTACTATATTTTTTATGTGTATATAATGTTAATGAGTTTTCTCCTGTTACTTCAATTCCTTGTGGCTTGTTATATACTAATATATTATCATCTTCATATATAATAGTCACTTCTGTGTCATATTTTTTCTGTTTTAATAACTCATCTGATATATATACTAAAATTTCATCTCCTGTATGGATTTCAATATCTTTATTGGTTCTTTTTCCATTTACTTTTATGTCTTTTTTTCTTAATGTATTTACAAATAAAGAATATGTTAAACCTACTACTTCATCAAGTAAAATTTTGTTTAATTTTTTCCCATTATATTTTCCATTTACTATTATCTTTTTCATGCTAATATTATATAACATACATATTACAAAATCAAGTGACTTTCTCGCTTTTAATTTTGTATCATTGCAGTTCACTTGTATAATATTAGTTATTTTAAAAAATTATATATTATATTTCATAAATTTTTCGGTTTTATACATTTATTAAGAATCCCAATCAAACTCCAAATTTATTTCAATATAATATATAATTCTTTTAATATAATTTGTAATTGCAGTGAACTGTAACTTTATTTCATTTCTTCAAATTTTTCATATTCTGGCTCATATTTTGCAATTAATTCATAAAAACTTTTACAATGATTTTTGTATTTAAGGTGGCAATATTCATGTAATACAATATAATCTATAAATTTTCTGCTGTATTTTACAACAAGAGGGTTTATTGTTATTTTTTTGTTTACACATCTCCCATACTCATTTTTTAATTTTTTAATTTCAAAATCCTCTGGGGCAAATCCTAACATAATTCTCATCTTTTCCATTGAATTTTCTATTTCTACTTTTGCTATTTGTTCATACATCTTTTCTATTGCCATATCTAATATCTTTTTACTATTTTCTTTTTTGTATTTATTAGGGAGTGATATTTTTATAGTCTTTTTTTCTACATCTAGTTCAGCAATTTTTATATTTTTGTATATTATTTTTACTTTGTAATCTATTCCTAAAACTGGAACTGGATGTCTCTCTATCGCAGTTGTCTCAGTCTTTTTAAATTTTATATTGTTTTTTACTTTTATCATAATTACCACTCCTTATTCAAATTTTTGTTTTGCAAATTATTGTTCGTGTTTGTTGTTCTTATTTTATATTTTATATTTCATTTTGTCAATACTTTTTTCAAAAAAAATAAAATTTTTGTTCGTATTTAGATTTTGATTTATTTACCAATATTAATTTAAAATTGTGTGCAACGTATTTAATCTATAAGACCCTAATAGATTAAAACAGGTGGACAAAACCATGTACTGGTATCTGTCCACCTTTATTTTTCTGTTTTTGTATTTTAAACTTAGTTTTTTTAATTATTTCATAGCTTCTTCCACTGCAACAGCCACTGCAACTGAAGCTCCAACCATTGGGTTATTTCCCATTCCTATTAGTCCCATCATTTCTACATGTGCTGGTACTGATGAAGAACCTGCAAATTGTGCATCTGAATGCATTCTTCCCATTGTATCTGTCATACCATATGATGCTGGTCCTGCTGCCATATTATCTGGATGTAGTGTTCTTCCTGTTCCTCCACCTGATGCAACTGAGAAGTATTTTTTACCTGCTTCTATTCTTTCTTTTTTGTATGTACCTGCTACTGGGTGTTGGAATCTTGTTGGGTTTGTAGAGTTTCCTGTGATTGATACATCTACATCTTCAAGCCACATGATAGCTACACCTTCTCTAACATCATTTGCTCCATAGCATTTTACTTTTGATCTTTCTCCATCTGAGTATGGAATTTCTTCTACTACTTTTACTTTTCCTGTGAAGTAGTCAAAGTCTGTTTTTACATATGTAAATCCATTTATTCTTGATATTACTTGTGCTGCATCTTTTCCTAATCCGTTTAAGATTACTCTTAGTGGTTCTTTTCTAACTTTGTTTGCTGATTTTGCAATTCCTATTGCTCCTTCTGCTGCTGCGAAACTTTCATGTCCTGCTAAGAAAGCAAAGCATTTTGTTTCTTCTGAAAGTAGCATTGATGCTAGGTTTCCATGTCCTAATCCTACTTTTCTGTCATCTGCAACAGATCCTGGAATACAGAATGCTTGTAATCCTTCTCCAATTGCTTTGGCTGCATCTGCTGCTTTTGTACATCCTTTTTTTATTGCGATTGCTGCCCCTAATGTATATGCCCATGCTGCATTTTCAAAACATATTGGTTGTACTCCTTTTACTATTTCATATGGATTAAATCCTTTATCTGTACATATTTTTAATGCATCTTCAAAATCTTTTATTCCGTATTTTTCCATTACTGGTTTTATTTGGTCAATTCTTCTTTCATAACTTTCAAATGTTACTGCCATTTATTATTCCTCCCTTTTTTACTATCCAATTTTTTTGTCAAATTTTTTATAAATTTTTTAGTATATTTACATATTTCATTTTTCATCATAGAATTTTAACTATTCTTCTCTAGGATCTATTTTTTTAACTGCCTCATCAAATCTACCATATGTACCTGAAGCTTTTTCTATTGCTTCCATTGGATCCATTCCTTTTTTGATGTTATCCATCATTTTTCCCATAT
>CALXJY010000043.1 GCA_944388755.1 uncultured Clostridia bacterium
AGTAATCATAAAAGTTTGAATTCGTGGATAGAATTTATAGAAAGTCCAGAGGTGGTTGATATGTCAAATAAAGAAATTCAAAAAGCTAAAAAAGAACTAGAAAAAATTAGCAAAGATAAACACGAACAATATTTAGCAGAGTTGAGAGAAAAATATATTATGGATCAAAAAGCAACTGAAGCTGCTGGATATGATAAAGGTCTAAAACAGGGTATGCAAAAAGAAAAAATAGAAAATGCTAAAAAAATGTTAGATGAAAAAATTGATATAAATACCATTAGTAGAATAACTGGATTATCAATCCAAGAGTTAAAAAATTTATAAATTTATTATTAATTTGAAATATAAGTACTCCTAAATTTAATAAAATATTGAATTTAGGAGTTTATTTTTCTTTTAATATAGAATTTATTTTTAATATATCTTTCTAAATTAAGAATGATTATTATTTCACTGTGACCACGCGCACAATATTTAGTACAATATCTCTAGTAATTGTTCATTCGTCATAAAAAAGTACCTCCAACATAATATATTTGTGACCAAAGTTAAATAATTATATTATTGTCCAGCCATTTTCTGAATTTCCTTCTAATTGAATATTAGACTCTAGAGATACTACCGGACGGACAGCACAACTAAAACTATAAGAATTGTCATTAGACACATACAAGCGGACGTGGTTCATATTGCCAATGTCCACAAGACGCACGCTAAAGTAAGAAAAAGCAGTAAGGAAATGAAGTGCGCGAGAAGCTAGCCATTGCGTTACATTACTATTTCCTGTTCCATTTGTTATCATATTTGCTATATTAGTGTCTGTTATTTCTGATGAAATAGAATAAGAATAATAAGTGTTCTCTATTTCTTCACTTTCTTTTGGATTTTCCGCACTTATTGTCTCTGTTAAACCTGGCATTCTAAATATTTGATAATCTACATTTGTTATATTTAACCAATTACCCCATGTTTGTCCATTATCTGTTGATTTACTATATTGCATATATCCTGCTTCTGTTGAAAATCTATATTTGTATAAATTTCCATATGTTGTACTTTCTGTCTTCGGATTATAATTTGCTAATTTATTTATATCTTCTACATTTAAACTTCTTGCTCTTTCTGCATATTCTCCATTTCCATATAATTCATTACATACTGTATTTAACACATCTTCTGCATTTAAATATCCTGTCTCTCCTGATAGTGTTACTGTTGCTGTTGTTGGATTATCACTAATTAACTCTAATCCTCCATTTTCTCCTATTCCTAATATTCTCCAGCCTAAATTTTCTGTTGTTATGGTTTGTTGTTCTGTATGTCCACTTTCTGTTGTTCCTATTTGTGTACTTCCTGTTCCCTCATCATAGTTTAATACAGAATCCCCTACTTTTACCGTTATTTCTCCATTTGTGATTTCATATCCTGTTTGTGTCCATTCTGATATAACTACACGTCCATCTTCTCTTATGATGATATTATTTCCATCTACTACTACTGTTGCTGGTAAACTATCTATTGGATTATTTGCTATTGACTCTCCACCATGTGTTAATTCTCCTATATTTCCTAAATTATCATTTAAATCCTCTATATTAATACTTCCATCTGTTCCTATACTTCCTCCTACTGCTAATTTTACTTGTTCTTCTGCATTTGCCTGTTTTGTTTTTTCACTTGCTTCACTTGCTTTGGTTAAGATTCCATTTTCTCCTGTCAATGTTGCAATTGTTACTCCTGCTAGTATTAGTAATACAATGACTGTAATTACTAAAGCTATCAATGTTATACCTTTGTTTTCTTTTTTCTTTAACATTTGTTTTTCCTCCTCATTTTTTTGTTTCTTGTTTAAAATTTTTATTAAGTATAAAACTTAATAAAAATTTTAAATTGGTACATCTCTTGTGTGAGTAAGTCTATATCCTTTTTATCTTTCGGTTTTTGTGTGAATTTTTTTATTTTTCTATTGCATATTTTTCACTCATATGGTATATTTGAGGTATAATATTTTTTCATTAAGTTTTATACTTAATAAAATTTGAGTTTTTTATCAATTTATAAGTAATTTAAGCAAATTATTAAAATTTAAAGATTTTCTTGCTATTTTATAGCATTTATGTTAATATATTTTCAACCTTATATTTCAAATTATTTTTTCTTTGGCAGTTCTGCCAATAATTCATTTTAAAATTAAATATTTGTACGAAAGGCAGGTGAAAGCCTATTGTCTAATAAACTTTTAAATCCTAAAAACGATTATGTTTTTAAGCGTTTATTTGGTCACGTTGGTAATGAAACTATTACTAAAAATCTACTAAGCTGTATTTTACAACTTGATATTACTGATATCCAATTAGATTCTAATCCCATCACAGAAAAGGAATTGTTCGATGATAAAGTTGGTATTTTAGATATTAAAGCTAAAATAGATAATACTACCAATATCGATATTGAAATGCAGGTTGTTGATAAAAAGAATATTGAAAAAAGAATTTTATTTTATTTAAGTAAAATGTATACTAAAACTATTTCTTCAGGTGATGATTATGATAAATTAGAAAAATGTGTCTCTATTCTATTTACTGACTACAATCTTGATGTAATAAAAAATATACCAAAATACATAACCAAATGGAACATAAGAGAAGAAGAATATCGCCAAATTGTATTGACAGATGTTATGGAAATCTATATAATAGAATTGAAAAAGTTCAAAGATTACAAAGAAAAAAGTAATCATAAAAGTTTGAATTCGTGGATAGAATTTATAGAAAGTCCAGAGGTGGTTGATATGTCAAATAAAGAAATACAGAAAGCTAAAAAAGTTTTAGAGGAAATTAGTCAAAATGAACATGAGCAATATTTGGCAGAATTGAGAGAAAAATATATTATGGATCAAAAAGCAACTGAAGCTGCTGGATATGATAAAGGTCTAAAGACTGGATTAAAGCAAGGAATACAACAAGGACTACAGCAAGGTCTAAAACAGGGTATGCAAAAAGAAAAAATAGAAAATGCTAAAAAAATGTTAGATGAAAAAATTGATATAAATACCATTAGTAGAATAACTGGATTATCAATCCAAGATTTAAAAAATCTATAAATTTATTATTAGTTTGAAATATAAGTACTCCTAAATTTAATAAAAATACAATTAAATTTAGGAGTTAATTTTTATTTATTTAAATAAACAATTCTATCACTTTTGTTCTCTAATTATTACATATTTATAATATATCTTTAAAATATTTTTTCAAATTTTTCTTAAAAATTTCTTCTGTATCATTCGCAAATCTTATAACTTTTATATTTTTTGTATTTTTTTCAACTTCATCAGCCATCTTCAAATATTCTCTCTGTTGCAATATACTACTTTCTGCTTCAAACTTTTGATACTGATGTTTATCTCTTTTTATTCTTCTATTATATAAACTTTCATCCTCTAAATATAGCATCATTAAATAGATATCATAATTTTCTATATTTTTCAGATTATCCAATCTATTTAATAAATGATTATATGCATCTGTAAAATCATATTTTTGGTAACCTAGTCTTGAATATATTTCATTTGAAAAAAAAGTTCTATCAAATATCATATTAATATCAGAACATGCCTCTATATAGTCTATCAATTTATCATATTTTAGTTTAATCTTTTGCTTTCCCTTTTCTGTTCTATCTTTTATTCCAGATAATCTATATAAATCTGTTCCTGAAATATGTTCTCTTAGATAATTGGTTACTGTTGTTTTTCCTGCACCTTGTGGACCTTCTGCAATTATAATTACATCTTTCATTTTTCATCACCATTTCTTAATTATTTTGTTCAAATATATTATTAAATTCTGTTTCATTTATTTTTTCTTTTTGTAACAATGTTTGTGCAATTAAATCTAATTTATCTCTATGTTCAATCAACATTTTTTGAGCTTGTGCATATGCTGTATCTATTAAATCTTTAACTTCTTCACCTATTTTATCTCCAATATTCTCGCCAAATAGCTGAATTTCATATGGTTCTTTTCCTTGAAAATCTATTGGACCTAATGTGTCACTCATACCATATTTAGTAACCATATCTCTTGCTATTTTTGTAGCAACCTCTATATCATTACTAGCCCCTGTTGATATATCATTTAATACAAGTTTTTCTGCTGCTCTTCCTCCAAGTAGTGCTATTAATTTTTCTTTCATTTCTGTTTTTGATACATAATATTTATCTTCATCTGATTTATACATTGTATATCCACCAGCAACACCTCTTGGAATAATTGATACTTCTTTTATATTTGATTGTGTAGGTAAATATCTACTAACTACTGCATGACCTGCCTCATGATATGCTGTTAATTTTTTGTCTTTGTCTGAAATAACCCTTGCCTTTTTTTCTAATCCAACTGTTACTTTTTTAACTGCTTCCTCTATATCATCATTTTCTATTTCTTCGTGTTTATTAATTGTTGCAATTATTGCTGCCTCATTCAATATATTTGCTAATTCAGCACCAGTAAATCCTGCTGTATCCTCTGCTATACTTTCTAAGTTTACATTATCTGATAATTTCTTATCTTTAGCATGTATTTTTAATATTTCCAATCTACCCTTTATATCTGGTGATGGTATTGTTACTTGTCTATCAAATCTACCTGGTCTTAGTAAAGCTTTGTCAAGCATTTCAGGTCTATTTGTAGCAGCCAAAACAATTATTGTTTCTTCTGAACTAAATCCATCCATTTCAACTAATAATTGATTCAATGTTTGATTATTTTCTGTTTCCGCTCCACTATTTGATGTTCTTCTTGCTCCTATTGCATCTATTTCATCTATAAATACTATACAAGGTGCCATTTTTCTTGCTTTTTCAAATAATTTTCTAACTCTTGAAGCACCTAAACCTGCGAACATTTCAATAAATTCTGATCCACTCATAGAAATAAATGGTACATTTGCTTCACCTGCTATAGCCTTTGCTATTAAAGTTTTTCCTGTTCCTGGTTTTCCATATAAAAGTACTCCTCTAGGCACTTTTGCACCCATTTTTGTGAATTTTTGTGGTGTTTTTAAAAAATCTACTATTTCAATTAATTCTTGTTTTTCTTCATCTAAACCTGCAACATCGTCAAATCTGACCTTTGTTTTTCTTTCTGTCTCTTCATATACCTTTCCTTTTTCTCCTAAACCTTGCATTTTAAATATCATTACAAATAACGCAATCATTATAAATGTAGGTAATAAACTAAATATTGTTGATCCTATTGTAGCAAATACACTTTTTGGCTTCTGAACTAACTCTATTTCATTTCCTTCTGCTACTTTTTGTTGTACCAATTCTATAAAAGCTTGAGTATTTGGTACAATTGTTGTTTTTTCCTCCTCCACATTTTTCATTTTTACTTTTACAGTTGTACTTCCCACAGACATTTCTATTTTTTCTATATTTCCATAATTCATTTCTTTTATTAAATCTGTATATGGTAATTCTTTTTCATTTTTATCTTTATTTTGATTAATATATATAACTGTTATAGCTAAAGCTATTAGAGCTATTACAAATATAATTATCAGACCCATCAGTAGCTTTTTTTCCTTTTTGTCTTTTTCATCTTTTTTCATTTTCTAATATCATTCCTTTCAAACCAAATTAGCTATTTCCTTCAGGTGCTACTCCTCCATTGTCTTTTTTCTTATCTTCATCTTTTTTTTCTTCTTTTTCTTCTTTATCCTCTTTGTTTGGTTCTTTATTTTCCTGATTATCTTTGTTTTCTTCTGTATTCTCTTTTGTAACCTGTTTTTCTACTTCTGCAATTTTAATAAGTTCTTGTTGTTTTTTTATAAAATCAGCTTTTATCATAAATATTGCTGCAAATAAATAGATTACTGCTACAGAAATATACATTACATCAAAATACTCAATATTAAAGCTTGTAAATATATTTACTATAACATATATTATATTTAATAACATTGATAGTGTTATAGAATAAACTGACATATTAAACAATGCAACATAACGCATTTTTATTCTCGTAAACAAGCTTGCTAAATATCCAAATACACTTATTAATAAAACATTTACCAATGTATTTAAGAAATATATTATAAATGCATATATAAGTAGAGCTATAAATAGGCTAATATACAAGCTTATCATTTGCATTCCTCTTGCATAATTTATTATATCTTGCTTTTCAAACCTTGTTATTCCCATCTGTCCTAACATTTGAGGATACTCATATGTGGTTGTACCTAGTACTAGCTGATTTTTTATTAG
Source organism: uncultured Clostridia bacterium (assembly GCA_944388755.1). Lineage (GTDB taxonomy): Bacteria > Bacillota > Clostridia > TANB77 > CAG-508 > CAG-269. Next base: position 6,275 of record CALXJY010000043.1, read on the forward strand.
TATTTTATCTTTTAAGATTATTATTCCATTTCCAACTTCTTCTATTTCCTTTGTATATTGATTTATTTTCTCTTGATCTTCAGTTTTTGTATCTATTATTATCTTTCCCGCATATTCATTTTCTTCTATAATAATTGGATCATCTGCTTGCACGTCCAAAATTCCTTCTTGATAAGAAAAGTTAGGAAAATTGTTTTCTATATAATTTACAGCTTCATTTACTGCTTTGCTTATCTGATAAACCATGCCTACACATATAACTATTGCTAAAATTGCAACTAATTTAATTAAATAATTAATTGCCTTAGGAAATCCTAGAGCAGCAAGTTCAGGGTATTTTTCTATATTTATAATTGACATTTTAGCTTTTTTAAAAAATCCTTTTTTAACATTTATTTCTTCTGAATTTTTATCTTGATTGCTATCCATTATTTATTAACCTCCAATTCTTAAAACTATATCTTAGCTTTAAAAAACTTAAAATTAGACTTTTTGTATTATATATATTCCCTTTGTATATTTGGATTAACCAAAATATTATTTATATTAAATTTCGCTTTATCTCCTATTTTTATATCTTTTCCTGTAATATCTGCAATTACGTGAAATGTTCCTATTCTTCCTAGAATTCTGCATTTTTGTTCTGCTATATCAACATATAATTCTTGTTTTTTAAATGCATTTTTTGTAGCTCTTACAATTGTCCTTAATTTATCTATTGGTCTAAACGTATCTTGTCCTAATTCTATGTTTATTCCATTAATATACCCACTTGGTATAATTGCTATTTTAGTTTCTTTTTTTGTTTTATATATATTTGAATACCCTATATTAAATTTAGAAGGCAATGTTTTTATTTCTGTTACCTGTGATTCCAATTTAGCAATTCTTTTTAGTCCCAAATTGTTTTGGAATGACAATCTACCTGTAAATGCTGACCCTATTCTTACAGCATTTAGGTGCATTTGTGGAAATTTTACAAATGCAGACGAATTGCATACATGTAAGATTCCTGTGTCTATGTTATTCATTTTTAATACTTCTATACAATCAATAAATCTTTGAAATTGCAATTTTGTATATTTATCATCATAAAACGCATTTGAAAAGTGTGTAAACGTACCTTCTATTTGAATATTGCTATCCAACAATTTGATTGTTTCTATCATCTCGTCTCTATTTGAATAGATAAAACCATATCTTCCAAAGCCTGTATCTATTTTTATATGTGCTTTTATTTTCTTATTTTGTTCTTTTGCAATTTCGTTTACAATATTAGCTGATTCTCTTGACCCTATTGTTATTATTATATCATTTTGTACCAATTCTTCTATTTCTTCTTTTATAGCTGTTGATGAAAGCATTAATAACTTTTGTTTAAACCCTAAATTTCTAAATTCTAGTGCTTCTTCTACTGTAGATACTGCAAAAAAATCAAATCCTTGGTCTATCATAAATTGTGTATATTGTTTTAAATCTAATCCATAAGCATTTGCCTTTATTACAACAATTATTTTTACAGGATTGCCATTATCATCAGGTGAATTTATTTTACTATGTTCTTTTATTTTTTTTATGTTGTGAACTAGGTCTTGTTTATCAATTATTACTTTATTCATTTTTTAACACATTCCTTTCAAAAATGCACAACCTATAATATTATTTTTTTCCTTTACCTCTCATTTTAAGTTGTCTAATATTTCTAAACAATTTTTCAGAAAATTTATATAATTTATATGTTAATGGTTTGTATGGAATGTAAATTTCTCCTAAAAATTCTGTAAATTTTCCTCCAAAACCTTTTTTAAACCTGTATAATCCATATTGAGGGTGACTCTCATCTACAATTCCTGAAACTCCTCTAAAATCATATATATCATCATGTCTTGCTATTGCCATTTTTATCATTTCCCATTGTAATAAATAATTTGGCATTAAATTTCTATGTTCATTACTACTTGCGCCATATAAATACCATGTTTTATTTCCATAAAATATTGGTATTACACCTGATATTGGTTTTCCATCATAATATGCCATTAATAGTTTCATATGTTTTGGTGCCATATTATCATACATCTTTTCAAAATATTCAAGTGGTCTTATTATAAATCCGTCTCTTGCTCCTGTTTCTACCATTATTTTATGAAATTCTTTTAAGTCTTCTCTAGTTCCTTCTTTTACTGTAACCCCTTTTCTAGAAGCTAAACGTATATTATATCTCCATTTTTGATGAAAACCAGCCATAACTTCTTCTTCTGTTTTTCCTTTTATATCTAGTCTAAAAACATATCTTGGTTGAATTTCATCCATAAAATCCTTTGCATCATCTTTTATATGATATCCTAAATTTGTTACTATATCCCTAAATGTTTGATCATCACTTTCTACGTCAGGTTCTACTCTAAGCACTATTGCATTATATTTTTTTGCTAACTCTTTAGCTCCATCTGTTAGTTGTTTCATTACTGATATATCATGTATGTCACATACTGGTCCTCTTGGAGCATACATTATATTTCCAAATATAGGTATTTTACGTATCCATACACATAATGAACCTATTATATTTTTTTCTTCATCTTCTGCAAGTATTACTTCAGGTATCCAATTTGGCTTTTTTACTTCTGCCCATTCTAATGATTGTTGAAAATTACATCTTTCATTCGATTCTAAAAATTCTTTATATCTTTTTTTCGACTCGTCATCTGCTACAAGTTTCATCTTTTATTTTCTTCCTCCTATTTTATTATTTACAATATATTTGTATTTTACACCATATAGGATTTTTTTACAAGTAATTTTTGAAATATGCGTAAAAATTCTTTAAATATAATATCTGTTTTTATGACTGTAAACTAAACAAATCGGAAAGCCTCAAAATTTACAATATTTCAATTTTTCTCTTTGGCTTTCCACTAATTTGTTCTGTGCCAAATTTATGAAATAAATTTGTGTGCAATGTGTTTTATCACTTTATTGAAAAGATGGAGATTCTTTAAAATAAGAACCTCCATCTTCTCAATATCATTATGGCTTTATTCTTTAAATTCAAAATTGTAATTGAAATAGACATAATCTATTACTTCACTGAAAACTTCCTCATCATGTTTATCTTTAACAATCAGATATATATTATTGTTTTCAGTGAGCTTAGCATAGAATTTGCATTCTTCCTTTTGAAGAATTTTATTCATCATATTAATAATATAACTTCCATCATCTGCTCCTAAAAAATACACTTGTTTAAAATCTGTATAAGATAAGTGTTGTGCTGTTATAATTTTCATTTCTATGACTTCATCTTTAAGTACTCTTTCGAAGTCATTGAAAATCATGAAATAAGAAACACTGAAAATTACAAGTGTTCCTGTAATACCAAACATCAACCAATAATTAACTGCTTGGTCTGGTTTTAAAATCAATCCAATTACAAGAACACAAATAAAATATACTGTACTTATTAGCAATGATGTTCTAGTTCTAATTGCTTGTTCTGAGTCTAATTTCTTTTTGTTCCGCTTATTAGCCATAAAACTTTCTCCTTTAACTAAATATTGTATTGTTGCTACTGGTTACTATATGTCAACTCCTAAAAGGAGATAATAAAGATTATTAGTATTTCACTAAATTCTTTATAAATTATAGCATAAATCTATTTATAATTCTAGTATTTTTTAACAAAAAAAAATCACTTTTTCTTAACGGTTTAAAGTTTTGTGCTGTCAAATTCTTATAATGTTGAAGTCAAGTTATATCAGGCATTATAGAGAGTTCGACAAAAACTCGTCTTGGTGCCAACGAAGTAGTTATCTACAACTTTTTAGCTCTCTTGACGATTGATACAAATATCAATCAATTTAATAGAATTATAGCATATTTTTATTAAATTGCAATACCACTAATTAAAATTTTCAGAAAAACTCTCCACATTTCTGTGGAGAGAAAGAAAATATCTTTTTTGCTCGATTACATTCTTCTAAATGCCAGTTCAATTCTCGCCGATTTCATAAAACCGAATTCTCCATTGTCCATAAGGACGCCAAAGAAATGGTCTGAATCATCCCTACGAATTTCTACAATTTTTCCCATGCCTTCATGCTTAACCTCTGGACAAATATATCCATGACCATCATCAGTTACGCGAACTCGATCATACAGTCGATATTTGTCTTCTCCATTAATCCGAACTGCAACAGGAATGTTGAATTCATCAAGAACAAGCTGGTAATTAGAAAAAATAGTGTTTTCAAGCTTCATAGTAATTCCTCCTTGCGTAATAACGCATTTCACATTGTCTATTTCCTACTGATGCAACGGAGTTTCAGAATGTTACATCACTTATAATTATAGCATATTTACATAAGATTGTCAAAAATCATATTTTAGGTCGATTTTTTTTGATAATTATAATTAAAAATTATTGCGTTTCAAAGTCTTCTTATTTTCCTTTTCTAATTGTTTCAAACTCTTTTTAGGTGTAGGTAGTTCTTCTGGCATAGTACCACCATTTTTTGCAATTACTTCTCTTATATTCTTGCCTATATTATAATGAGTTTTATTAGCTTCTTTTTCAGTTTGTATATTATCTTTTTTTAATTTTTGCTCTGTTTGAGAAATTCTGAATAAATTTGCTATAAGTTCATCACTTACCATATTGTCCAAAATATCTTCTCTATATCGTAATCCTTTTCTTTTTGCAATATCATCAGCAGTCTCGCCATTATATAAGCCTTTATAACCTGCATTATGAAACTTATCGAAATTTTTAACTCCTGCTTTTCTTGCTGTTTGATTAAGAGAATAATTTCCTTTTCTTGTAAGATTTCTTTGATAAAATCTTTTTTCATCTTCTGTTAGCATACTGTATTCTTTTTCTGTAATTTCTTGCTTTCTAGTTTGAACTGCAAAATATGTTTGAGCAAGAGCAATTACTTTTTTTCTGCTATCTCCATTTTGCGCTATTAAATAACAAGCATAACGAGTTAATTCATAATCTTTGATTTCAACTTCTGCATTATTAGCACGTTTTGACAACTTATTGATGTCAATAAAATGTTCAAACACACTAATACCACTATTTTTACAAGAAATTTTAGCTTTATCAATTATTTTTTCAAAATTTTGCCAGTTTGAATATTGTAGAATAGGCATAAGTTCTCTAGCATACCAAAATTCAATTCCGTTTTCATCAATGTGTTTAATATCTTCAAATGTTATATTATAGTTTTTATCTATTTCATTCACTAATATCATCTCCATTTCTTAATATGTTATTTTTAATTATCTAGACAATATTATAAAACATTTGTTTGCATAAGTCAATTAGTTTTATTTTTTTATTTAAATTTTTATATGATTAAATAAATACAATGCAACTTTATTTTGTTCTGTTGTTTCCATCTCCATAAGTTTAGACATTGCAAACATTACAAGTTTATATTTTGCAAAGTTTACAAGTGTTGTTTTATATTCTTCATCTATATCTTTTAGCATACTATCAAATTTCTCATAATTTTCTTTAGAATTATATATAAGACCAGACCATTCACTTTTGCTCATACATATTGCTAATCTTAACTTATCTTTTATATCCATATTATTGATTATATCTATTAAATATTTAACTTTTTCATTTTCCATACTCAAATTACCTCCATTTTAAAATCTTATATCATTGTTTTTCTTTTTACTCTTAGTTTGATTATTTTCATTTGGTATAGTTACTTTTCTATAAATATTATTAGCGATTTCATTTTCATTGTTGTCAAATATGCCATTCTTATATAAATCATCACTAACAATTTTGTAATTCTCATTTTTATCATAACAAATTCTTTTATGAAAGTGTTCCATAATACTATGCCAAAAATTTTTAAATTTTTTCAGTTCTTGTTTTATTTTTTCCTTTTCAGCCTGTAATTTGTTTATAACTTTATCTTTAGTTGATAATTTACTTTTTAGATTACTAATTTCATCAGCTTTTAACTCCAACTGATATTTAAGTGATTGATTTTCTTGTGCTATTTCAAAAGAACAATGCTCAAAATTTTTAATTGCCATATTCAAGTCATTTACACTTCTAAGTGTTTTAGTGATATCTTTTACATCTTTAGTATAATTTTTTAGTTTCTGGACATCCTCATTTGAAATAACCATATTATTTTTATTTATTAGAGTAGGTTTTAAATTATCTAATATTGCATTAACATCTTTACTATAATTATCAAGTTGTTTTATTTGATTATTAGCTTTTTCAAGTTTTTGTTCTTTCTGTTCTAGTTGTTTCTTTATTTTCCTATAATCTCCCATATTCTTAACATTTATATCTTGATTTCTGCCTTTTTGTTTTTCTTTTAATTTTGTATCAACTTCATAAAACTTGTTATAGG
>CALXJY010000044.1 GCA_944388755.1 uncultured Clostridia bacterium
CTTTTGCTCTTTTGTTATTTCTTTTGGATCAAATACTACGATTTTATCAAATAATCTTGATAGTTCTTCTTTTGTTAGTCCATTTTTCTTGATGTCATCTATTGCTTTGAAGATTAAATCTTCTTTATCTTCTAGCTTGTTTAATGTATTAAACTTATTTTCTGTTTCTTCTAATTTTTCCTTTTCATTTTTTAACCTCTTTTCTAATTCTTGTTTTTTGTCTTTATATATAAATTCTGGAATTAAGTCATTTAGCTTATCATCATACACCTGCTTGAATTGTTTTTCTAATTTTTCTATATTTTGCTTATGCTTATTTAATTCTTTCTCTAGTGTAACTTTATTTGTATTAATTGCTTTTACATTGTTCATTACAAAATCTTTAAATTCTGGATTGCTAATTAAATTATCTATATATGCATTTACAATTTGGTCTAAATACTCAATCCTAACTCTATGAGGTTTACAACCATAATCTGGTCTTATATCCTTTATTGCTCCCTCATTACAATATTTTTTACATAAATAACTATCTGGTCTTTTTCTTGTTCCACTTGTTCCTTTTCTTTTATACATTGCAGTTCCACATCTTCCACAATACAAAATTCCTGAGTATAAATTGTTTTCTACATCTACAAACTTGAAACCATTATTATATTTATCACTTTCTTTTTTTCTTTTCTTTCTAATTTTTTGTACTTTTTCAAATAATTCTTTATCAATAATTGGCTCATGATGGTTTTCAATTATAGTCCATTCTGACTCATCTTTTACTCTTGTTTTTTTAGATTTAAAACTTACTTTTTCAGTATGTCCGGCCTACATAATCTCCAATATATCTTCTATCATCTAAAATTCGTACTATATGCTGTGCTTTCCAATTTGCAGTTTGTTTTGCATTTGCAAAATTTCTGCTCTGAGATGGTGTTGGTACTCCTTTTTTATTCAAATAAGTTGCAATCTTTTGATATCCCCAGTCTTTAGAATATAATTCAAATATTTCTTTTACTACTGGAGCTGTTTTGGAATTTTTAACTAATTTTTTTCCATCTTTGTTATATCCATAAATTGCTTTCACGAGTAAATCTCCTTCTTCTATTTTATGTCTTAAATTTCTTCTTATATTTTTACTATCATCTCTTGCTCTTCTTTCATTAAACCACGCATATAGTCCAAACATTTCTTCATTATATTGTTCATCTTCAAATATTATTTCTACCCCTTGCATCTCAAGGTATTCTACAAAGTCTAATGCCTCTTTTTGATTTCTTCCAAGTCTTGCAGAGTTTTTAAAAACGATTACATCTATTTCTTTATTTTTGGCTCTTTCTCTTATATCATCAAATCTGCTAAAGTCTGTACCGCTTTTGTCATCATCCATTATGATGTCAATTATATTTGTATATCCATGACCTTTACAATATTTTATAAGTAAATCTCTTTGGGTTTCTATTCTTTCATAGTTTTCGCCATAGTCGTCTCTACTTTCTCTGCAATAAATTACAACTCTTTTTTCTTCATTAGACTTTTTCATTTTGCACCTCCATTTATAATGTATCAATAACATTTTACTTTATATTTTATTTTATTGCTGCTATTATATATAAAAAGTTCCAAAATTTCAAGTCATTTGCTTAAAATTTTAGAACTTTTTAGATGACTATGTTTTATTGCCAATTTAATTCAGTCGACACTGTCGATCATTTTAGCAATGTTGTTTTTTTCGACGGTGCTTTATATTTTGCTGACATCGGAAAAACATTATTTTATTTCAGTCGGTAACAATTTGTTACCAACTGATTAGTTTCACTATCCAGTTGAACTTACTAGAAATCTTTGTAAGATGTCAAAAATCAATTGACATCTTATACATGTTTTCATATAATGAACATGAACTACTGAAAGCACGAATGTGTCGTAGGTGGTGTTTTTTTATTTTTTATCAGTCAGCTTCTTTAGTTCGTTTGTTGCTTCTAAATAATGTAATTCTACTTCTGTTGGATTTAAACTTATTCTATCTTTGTATTTTTTATATTCTAATCTTGCTTTTTCTAATGCTTCTTCATGAGATACGGTTCCTTTTGTCTTTAATACATCTTTTCTATTCATTTTTATAAAATAATCTAGTTCATTTGCCCAATCTCTCATAGTCATAGGATTTTCGTTCAAAGCTTGTAATTCTGCATAATCCAAATACATACTGACAATTCTATTTAACACATTCAGTTCTTCTTCTGTTAAATAATTCTTAGCTATGGTTGCTTCTTGTAATGTTGGAGTATCTCCTTCAAAATTAGTTAATCCCATAAAATCTTTTTCACTATCTGCCCTTTGCATTATAATTTCTGCTGCCGTATGTCCATGTGATGCCCAATGCATTTTATTTTGCACTTCTTTAAAAAATTCAATTGAAATTTCAGCTTTAGGATTATAATCTATGCTTGTTGCATAAATATCAAGTATTTGCCTCCAAAATACTTTTTCTGATGTACGAATATCTCTAATTCTAGCAAGTAACTCTTTAAAATAAGTTCCTCCTCCAGCATTTTTTAATAATTTATCATTTAAAGCAAAACCCTTTACAACATATTCTTTTAGGGTTTCCGTTGCCCATTGTCTAAAGGTTGTCCCTATGTCACTTCTTACTCTATAACCAATTGCTAAAATCATATCTAAGTTATAATATTTCACATTATATGTCTTTCCATTTCCTGTTAATGTTGGAAATACAGTTGTTACCTCTTCCTCTATTAATTCTCCCTCTTGAAATATGTGATTGATATGCTCACTTATATTTGCTTTACTTGATTCAAATAAATCAACTAATTGATTTTGATTAAGCCATACAGTTTCATTATATAATTTTACTTCTATATCTTTTTTTCCATTATTTTTTTTATATAGAATTAATTGACCATATTTTTCCATAAATTTTCTCCTTTTTTTCAACTGTTCGGAAATTCCGAACAGTTGAAATTCCTTTAAATTTATATTGTTTCATTCGATATTTTAGTTATATCATATTTCTAAATTTTTTTCAATACTTTTGCGAAAATTTGTTCTTGTTTTTATTTATATTTTTCTTGTATCCTATCAGATATAATATCGGTGAATACCTGTTTATAATCTTGAGTATCACCCACATTTGATTTTGGACATATAAAAACTGCAAATGGTAGTTTGTCTTTTTGCTTATTATCCTTATTATTCTTTTCTGTCATTTTCAGAGTATTCACCTACCTTTCTATCAATTGTATTCGTTTCTTGTTTGTCCTTATTACTAAAACTACAAGTGGTAAATTAAATACCCATATGAGATTTGCCCTCATTCCTCTTTTTAGAGAATTGCCCCTTTACGTCATGTTAGCCAGACAAAAGTATCATTATTTTCAAGAAAAGCGTAGCTTTTTGCAGAAAACAAGGTTAAGTTTCCTTAGTTTGTGCGAATGCGAAGCATTCTGTACATTTGCGAAGCAACTTTTCTTATATGTACTTGTAGTTTGCTATTCAATTTTCAATGTGCTATACTATTATAGAAAATAGTTATTTATAATTACTATTTTCCATTAACTATTTTTATTATAAAAGCCTTAAAATGGCTTGTAAATAGATTTTTATAAGTCTATAGCTAAAATAAAATTCAAAATAGTTATAGTCTATTTTTAAAATGAAGGAAGTGCTGTAATGATAACTAATTTCGCAATTAATAATAATAAAATTATAATAAAAAATAATCGGAGAATATTTTGGTGCAATTCATGATTTTGAATACAATATTGGAGATAAACTCTATGAATTTGCTATAATGGATAATAAAGAATTTGAAAGATTGAAAAATATATACTCTCAATTAATAGAACTTGTATCAACTGCAAAAGAATCTGATATAATGGATGAAAAATTAGATTGTTTCTTTAAAATGTTTCAAATAGTTAGAGCGTGTTTAGAATTTTCTCCTTATACACACTTCTATACTCAGGTTTTGATAGATATAATTGTAAAAACCTATAATACAAAAGTATTTAGGTCTGATTTATTATTTAAATCTGATATTGGATGCTTTATTGAAAATCCAGAATACTCTCCAAATGAATTTTTTGAAGAACTAGAAGAAAACGAATATAATATAAATCTTATAATGCATGAATTTACTCAGAAAATAGAAAAAATATCTAAGAAAACACATAAAAAATATATGGATTTTTTTGAAACAATTAGAGATTTATTGATAAAAGATTTTATGGAGAAAAAGTCTGATTTAAAAGAAAGATTAGAATTGATTAGCAAATATTCTCAAAACCCTACTGTAAAAAACTTATCTACTAATGAAAGATTATATTTATATGAAGCAAAAAGAGTTTTTGATATACACTATGTAAATACTAATCCTGCACACGCACTATTTTTAGATACAAAATTTAAAACAAAATATATATGCAATAAAGAATTGTCTTTACAAGAAAAAAGGTTAGATGTAGAAGATGTAGTTAATTTAATAAAAGAAAAGCATATTGTGGCTGAAGAAGTGTATGAATTAGCTAATGCTGAAGAACAAATTAGGTTTGAATTATTTAAAATAATCCAGAATAATTTTACAATTAATAAATGTGAAAATTGTGGCAAATTATTTATACCTGTAACTACTAGTAAAAATAAAAATCAAAAAGGCAGAAATGACCAAAAGTATTGTAATAATCTATATTTAGATACAGGAAAAACTTGCAGAGAAATTGGTGCTTTAAATAAGCGAAAAGAGAAAGTTCAAAAAAGTCCAATTCTAAAAGAATTTCAAAGAGAATATAAGAGAATGCATGGATTACATTATAATCATACCAAAGAATTTTCTGAAAAGAAATTCAAAGAATGGTCTAAAAAAGCACATAAATTAAAGGATACTTATACAGATGAACAAGTTCAAGAATTTAAAGCAAAGTTAAATGAGTTAAGTAATAGGTATTGGAAATAATATAATTTAATGCCATACCAAATTTTATTTGGTATAGCATTAATCCATTTATAAAAAACTTAGTCTATAATTTCATTTTTGTATTTATAAATAATTACATTTTGTTCTATGATTTTACTTGTTACTTTCTTCCCTATATCTTCTCCCCAAATATTAGAAAATATTTCTTTAGCTTGATTGTCATTTTCAAATTTGAAATAAGTTTTAAATTTGTTTTCACAAATAAAGTTATGTTCCTCTATCCAATCATTATAATCTTTTGTTTTCTTTATATCAGGGTATCTATTCCTAATTTCTTCGAATTCACCACCAATATCATTTTCGACCAAATAAATACTACCATCAACTTTTAGAACTCTCTTCATCTCCTCTAAAACTTTATTTCTTCTATCTACTTCTAAAATTGTTCCTAATACCCATGTAGAAATAATAACATCTACTGAGTTCTCTGGCAAAGGTATATTTTCTGCACTACAACATATAAATTGGACATTATTGCTTTTTACTTTGTTTTTAGCAATTTTTAGTTGTTCATTTGATAAGTCTAATCCATAATATTTAATCGCTTCTTTATAAAACTTTTTCATGAATTTTCCTGTTCCACACCCTAAGTCCAATACTACTTTATTTTTTATTTTTGGCAATAGACATTTATATATTTTGTTAGGATAATCTTCTGCTATACTGAAGATTTCATATATATCATTTTCTTCATAATAATTTTTTGATTTCTCTGATAAATTAAAGTTGTTCATTTCTTTGCTCCTTAGTTTCTGGAAATATCATATCTACCATATATTTAGCAACATTTCTAGGCTTTCCTTCACTTGGTCTCATATGCATATGTATTCCTGGTACTGTGTTTACTTCAACAATATTATACATGTCTGCTATTTGATTGGCTGTAATATCTTTACTCATATAATCAATTCCTACATATGACAATCCAGAAAAAATATCTAAAATTTTCTTACAATTTTCTATAACTGAACTATGTATTTTATCAGTAAAGTCAATACATAATCCTCCTTTTGCAACATTCGAATTATGTCTTAAATATACTTTTTGATTCTTTTTTGGTATATCTTCCATTGAGATATTATTCTTTTTCATAAATCTTTCTGTAATTTCATCTATTGCTATCGGGCATAAGCAGTTTACTCTTTCTTTTCTTTTTTCATTCTCTATATTTATTAGTTCTAATATTGAATGTTCTCCATCTCCTATTACATGTGCTGGTTCTCTATATAAAACTGCATATTTTCCTTCTTTAGTCAACAACACTCTATATTCTTTTCCATCAAATTGCTTTTCCACTATAAAAGGTATTTTTAATTTATTTGCATATACATTTTGAACAATGTATTTAAGTTCTGTTTCATTTTCTATATCCATGTATATATTATCTCCATGAGAACCAAAAACAGGTTTAACTACTACTGGAAAGCCTATTTTTCTACCATATAAAATCGATAGTTCCCACTCATTTGGCAAAAATTTTTCTCCAATAGGCACACTTATTTCATTTTGTTCAAGAATTTTCTTTGTTATATATTTATCTCCACATATAATAGAAACAGAGTATGGAGTAATAGAAGAATCTCTATCTAAAATCCATTCTATGTGCTTTCCATACTCTGCTTTTATGAGTTCCATTTCTCTATAGATAATATCAACATTAATTCCTCTTGATTGCATTTCCTTTACTAATAACCTTTGATTTGTGTGCAATTTTAATAATTCAGAATCGTCTAACATTATCTTTCTTCACCTCTACCTTGAGTAAGATTTCTTTTTAAATCAGCTTTTAATTTTGCTTTTACTTCTTCTTTTATCTCTCTAACTATTTCTGGTTTTTCCTTTTCTAACTCTTGTCTTACTTCATCCTTAATTTCGCCATATAATTCATCATATAATTCTTGCATTACTTGGCTTCTAATATCTCCAATATCTTTACTTTTTCTTTTAGTAGTTTTAGATGATGATTTAGGTGTATAACTGCTACCTCTACTTTCTCCACTTTCTCTTGACTCTCCATAGTTTGCTTGATAACTTGGACTAGAAGTTCTTGATTCACTACTACTTCTTGACTCTCCATAACTACTATAACTAGGTGTATAACTTGAATATGATCTTGATTCTCCATAGTCACTATAACTAGACATTCTTGACTCTGACATAAAAATACCTCCTTTAAATAATAATTACACTATCTGTGCAATTATCTATTACACTTTTAAACTTCTTTTCTATATATGTAATATCTAACTTATTGAATATATTTTTCCTAAAAATAGGATTATCTATTTCAGTTCTGTATTTAGTATTTTGAATATCATACAAATATGCACAAACTATCATATTAGTTTTATTTTTTAGATTTTGTGTAATATCTTTTATATAATCTTCTAAATAGTTTTTTTCTTTATTATATATGTTTTTAATATAATCACTAATATTAGACATCAATATTATATCACAATTTGCTAAATTTGGCAAATTATGAAGATTTAAGTCTTTGTAGTTAGAATTTATCAATATTATTTCTTTTTTGTTTATATTTTCTTTTGCCATATTATAATCTAACTCACTTTTTAAATATAAGTTTGATTTTAATTTTATATTGTTATTATCATATTTATTGTTGAATATATATGAATTTCTTAACTCATAACCATTATTGTTAAAATTTTGATATATCATATCCCAATTTTCAGCTACACTTTTTGATAACCTTTTTCTTAATTTATTTATATATACTTTATAATCTAAAACATTTCTATTTTTTTCTACATCATTTTTATCATTTATCATAAAAAATTCCAAAAATTCTCTATAATTCAAATTTTGTAAAGCAACTAATTTTAGTTCTGTAAATATTAATGCTAAATAATTTATATCAAATCCATAAACCTCTTTTGCTCCTTTGTAAAAAGCATTAATAATATGATCTCCAGAGGCTGTAACTGTTAATACGTTCCTGTTTGTGAAATCTAAATATTCAAAATATCCTGCTATATTTTCAGTTGTAAATGAATATATTTGAGATAAATTATTAAAATTATTTATATCTATTTCTTTTAAGTTTATCTTTTGTTCTTTTTTATTTAAATATTTTATAATCATTATTTTCTCCTACTTGCTGAGCATCCTTTTATTTGATTTTTTTCTATATATTCTAAGAATTTTTGTATTGGTTCTGATTTAATAATTTCAGTAAGTGAATTATTTTTTAATGTTAATTTTGATTTATATTCTGGGTTTTGTGACACTACCCATGTACATGGTGAAACTTGTCCCAAATTATTGATATACAAAAATTTATTTACTGCTGGGCAATATCCTTCTGCCTCTGTAATTTTATTTTCTGTAAAACTATATTTAACTTTTATTTGTTTTTTATACTTCGTTGCTAAATTTTCTAATTCTTCTTTTACACTATTTATTGTTCTTTTTGAAATGATAGTTTCATCTCCATCTAACCTTCCAACTGCTTCCATAAATGAAAATATAATTTCATTTGCTTTTAATTCTATTGCTAATTTTACTATTTCCTCTAATTTATCTTCATTTTCTTTATAAATTACAGTTCCAATTCTTGTATATACATAATTGTTAGTTAAATATCTAATTCCTCTTAGTGTTCTTTCAAATGTGTTTTCTCCTCTAACATACTCGTGCGTATATTTATCATTTCCATCTAAACTCACATGTACCATTTGGAAATTGATATTTTTTAATTCTTTAGCAATATCTTCTGTAATTAAAGAAGCATTTGTTGATATATCCATATCAAAACCTAGTCTACTTGCATATCTTAATATTTCTATCATATCTTTTCTTGTAAAAGGCTCTCCACCTGTAAATTTTATATATGTAAAATTATTATTCTTTAACTCTTTTATTGTTCGTTTTACTTCATCTGTTGTTAATTCATCTTCATACTTTTTGGCTTCACTGTTAAATATACAATAACTACAATGGTAATTGCATGTATTGGTTATTTCCCATAAAACTCTTCCACCATTTTCTGGTATTCTAAATAAACAAAATGGGTATCTATTCATATAATTCCTCTTTCCTTAAAAGTTCTTCATATTCATTTTCTTTTGGATTATTACTTGTATCTATTACAAAAAATTCTTTTTTTAGTTGTTTTATTTTATCTATTTTTTCTTCATTTGTTAATTGCATTTTTATTCTTTTCATAACTGATTCTTTTCCTAAATCTCCGTTTTCTAATCTTTTTATTTGGATTTTTTCTTTGCAATAAACCATTATAATACTATCTACTATGTCATATAAGTTATCTTCTAAAAGTAATGCCCATTCAATAAATATAACTCCATTACTTTTGTTTATTTTTTCAGTTATGTATTTCTTAATCTTTGGATTGATAACTTTTTTATATTCTTCCATTTCTTTTTTGCTATTATATATCTTTTTGTTCAATTGTTCTCTATCTATCTTTTCTTTTTCTAATATACTTCGTCTAATGTCATCTACATCTAAAAATATAGCATTTATTTTTCTTTCTTTACATATTTTCTTAAAAGTATCTATTGCATAACTTTTTCCGCTTCCAATTGAGCCTGTAATTCCAATTACTTTTTTCATTTATTTCTCCCAATCTATTCCATATCTTGAAGGACAAAATGATAAAAATTTGATTTTTCCTTCTTTATTTCTTAGTTTTTCTAAATCTTCCCATTCTTCTACATTTCTAACTATTTTATAATCTTTTTCTTTTAATCTTTCAATTAATACATTTATATCATCTAGCATTTCTTGGTTTGTATAATTTCTATTTTCTAGTAATGGCTTATCACTATGTATATATTGTGTTGGTATTTCTTTTTCTTTTGATAATTTATTATATATAGTTGTTCCTAACCTTAATGCTAAAAAATGTCCTCTTATTTCATCAGGCTCTGTTTCTAATATAAAATCAATTGTTTTATACATATCTTCTTTTGTTGTTGTCGGAAGATCATATATAAAACTTGTTCTTACTCTATAACCCATTTTCTTAACTTCTTTTATTACCTGTTTTGCATATTCTATATTAAAGTTTTTATTATTTTTTTCAAGAACCTTTTGACTTCCAGATTCTATTCCAAAGTGAAGCCATCTAAATCCTGCTTTATACATTAATTCGAATGTAGTTCTATCATAAGTATTGATGCTTGCAAGACAACCCAATCTTATATTTATTTTCTTGTTTATGATAATATTGCTTATATCTTGCATTCTTTTTTTACTTGCTGTTGCATTATCATCTAAAAATATTATCTTTTTTGTATTATATCTATTAATTAGATACTCTATTTCTTTTACAATATTTTCAGCACTTCTGCCCCTCCAACTACCCCAATAATTATATGTTGGGCAAAAGTCACATTGATTAATACAGCCTCTACTAGTTAAAATGCTTCTAATATCTATATAATCATTTAAATCGGCTAGTTCTCTATTAGGAATTGGCAATTTATCTAAATCATATTTTTCTTTATTAGGCTCATTAATAATAGTTTCATTGTTGTTTTTAAAAACAATTCCATTTATTTTTGATAGTTCTTTTCTATCATCAATATTTACATTTAAAATATTAATAATTGTTTTTTCTACTTCTCCAATGATTCCAACATCAAAGTTTATAACATCTATTATTTTAGGATTATATGTTACTGTTTTTCCAATCATAATTGTTTTTATATTATATTCTTTTAGTTTTTTACATATTGTAGAAATGTTCTCTAGTGCTTTTTGTGTATGTAGTGGAATATGATAATCATACGAAATAATAACCACATCTGGCATAAACTTATTTTGTATATATTTATCTAAATCATCACAATTTAATTTCTTACAGTCCATATCTAAAAATTTCACATTATAATTAGCTTCTTGTAAATAAGTTCCTAAGGTTATAATATCTATCGGCTCTATTAATAACTTTTGTTCTGAAAATGGTATATTGGGTGGATTAATTAATAATATGTTCATAAATATCCTCTTTTCTATACTTTATTGTTAACTATTATATCACATTCATATTACTTTTTCTACATCTATGTGAAATGTGATTTTTTATCTTTCTACCTCCCATTCCTTTTTTCTTTCTTCATGTTTAATTTGTTTTTCTGCATCTAAACTAATTTTAGTTTCTTTTTCAAAATCTCTAATTAAATTATCTTCTGCTCCCATCTCAAATTTTTTACAAATCCATTTTATAAATTTTTCTATCACTTCATAAAATTTATCTATTATCTTATTCAAATGACTATTCTCTTTTTCTAAACTTTTAATTTTGCTTTTATATTTCCATTCTAAATCAAATGCTTTTTCTTCATATTCTGACTTGATTTTATCTACTTCATTGTGCAATTCTTTATTGTCATACATTATTTCTTTTCTTTCTTTTTCATATTTTATTGCTCTATCTACTAAATTCACTTGTTTTGATAATTCTTTGTGCAGAATCCTATTTTCTTGGTATAACTCATTAATTAATTTATCTTTTGGTTTAATGATTTCATCTTCTACTTTTTCTCTATTTAATTTTATAAGTTTAATATCATTTATATTAGGTGTTTCAGGTAATTCAAGTTTCATATTATCTAATACCTTTTTAGTATTTTCAAAATTAGTTATCTTCTTTAAGTTTTCTATTTTTTCATGTTTTGCTCCTGTTTCTTCAACTGGTAATCCTCTTTCTAGTTCAAATCCTTTTGAAGTAATGTATTCAAAAAAAGCATTTTGTAATTGCCTATAACTATCTCTACCTTTCCAAAAATCCCTACAACATATTTTATCTATTTCTTTTCCTTCTTTATCTTTTGTATGAATTACTGGAATATATATCAAGTGCATATGTGGTGTTCCTTCATCTAGATGTACTACTGCTGATATTATATTTTTTTCTTCAAGATTTTTGTAACTACATATAAAATTATAACTTTCTTCAAAATATCTTTTGGTTTCTTTTTCTCCAATTTCATCAAAAAATTCTTTATCTGAAGTAAATAACATTTCGCACATTATTATACTGTTACTTCTTATATGTCCTTGTAAATCATTTTCTTTCTTTAATCTATCAAATTCTTTTATATAACTCAATTCGTTTTTCTTTAAGTAATAATTCAAACGTGTTTTTTCTGAATCAATATCTTTATTTGTATGACCTCTTGTTCTTCTTTCATTATGGACATAACTTCCTTTTGCTTCTGTTCTAGTCAGCTTTTCATTTCTTATAATTGCATAACTCATATCTTCTTTGCACCTCCTTTTTTCTTAAGATATTCAAATGTCTAACATACTAGACAAACAAGTTTGTCTGTATGGCAGGGCTATTGCCCCACACCCCATTCAATCAAAAATAAAAATTCCATTTTTTATTTTTGATTGCTAAAAAACTATAAATAGTTTTTTAGCCAATTTTAAAAGAGGCTAGTTCTAATATTA
>CALXJY010000045.1 GCA_944388755.1 uncultured Clostridia bacterium
AATCTTACAATAGCTATTAAAATACAATTAAAATCTATTTATTTTTATTTGAATAGAATTTACTTTTTTAATTAACTTTTTTTTATTTAATTAATTTTATGAAAATCATATATTGCATATTTTTCAGTTTTATGGTATATTTCAAGTATAATTTAATTTTATTAAGTTTTATACTTAAAAAAAGGGAGGTAATACAAATGGTAAAAAAGAACAAAGGAATAACAATAATTACATTAATAATAATAATTATCATTTTACTAATATTATCAGGAGTAACAATTTCAAGTCTTACAGGAAATAATGGAATAATAACCAAAGCAATAGAAGCAAAAGATAGCACAAGAGGTGCAGAAGTAAAAGAATATGTAGAATTAGCAGTATTAGAAAATGAGACTACAAATAAATCAAATAAAAAAAGTAAAAAAGAAGTGATAGAAGAACTTATTGATGCTGGGAAAATAACAGAACAAGAAAAAAATTTATTAGAGGAAAATAATATAATAAAAATAGGTAATGTAGAAATAGATTTTAGTTCATTAGAATTAAAACTAGTAGATATGTATCAAAAAGCATTAAAAGATAATTGTAGTAATGAGGACGGATTATGCACTAATGAAGAACATTTACATATAGGAGATTATGTTGGTTATAAAAATCCAACAGAAGGAACATATACTGTAGATGCAGGTGTGCTAGGTGTAAACTATAAACAAACTTATGATGTAAAACTTAATAATATAAAATGGCAAGTACTTGGAATAGATAGTACTACTGGGGGAATAAAATTAGTATCAGATATTCCTATTAAGAAAAATTCATCAGATGGAACAAATACCGATGATGAGAACTCATATTTGATCATTCGAGGAGCAAATGGATATTTAAATTCTATTAATGAATTAAATAATATATGTAATCTATATTCTACAGATATTGGAAAATCTCGTAGTATTAATCAGGATGATATAAACGAAATTACGGGTATTACTAGTGAAGATATGATAAAAAAGTACAATATAGAATATAACTTATATGGAAACAAAAATTATGGAGAAACAATTTTTTGTGAAAATAACTGGAATCCAAAAATGTGGATTAATTCTGAGAATGCACAAGATATTTCAGAAAATGTAACAGGTTATTATTATTCAATTAATAAGCCTTGGAGCGGAAATCTTCCTTATGTAAGTGTAAATAATAGTAGAATCAACAAATTATTATTTGAAGATTTAGAATATAATTCTTACTGGCTAGCTACACAGAGCATATCAGCATTTTATGATTCCAACAATAACTATATTGAAGAAGCACAATATTGCTTAAATATAAATCAAAGCTCAAATGATATTACTTTAAGTGGAATGATAGGATTATTTAGATCAAGTGGTGTTGAATTAAGACAACGGTGGTGGAGTACGACCGGTAATATCTTTAGATAAGGAAGTTTCTATAAGCCAAGTACCAAAAATAAATAACTAGTATAATACAAATTATAAGATAAAATAATAAGAAAATATTAAAAAAGTTTATAAATTACCTTAAACATTATGTTTCGAATATTATTAGTAGTCTATTTTTATTGGAAATATGACAATAATGTGATAAATTTAAAAGTAGCATATTTGAATTTGTTTCAAATATACTACTTTTAAGCACTTTTTAAAAATTGGTAGCGAAGGGGAGATTCGAACTCTCGACACCTTGGGTATGAACCAAGTGCTCTAGCCAACTGAGCTACTTCGCCATGTTTTGCTGACAACAACTATTATACACTATAGTTTGCACATTTGTCAACAAAATAATTCAATATTTTTAAAAATTTATTAATTATAGTAACAATTTTTGCAGTGAACAGAAACTAATTATATGACTTTAACAAAATATCTAATATTTCAGGATAAATTTTAGAAGCATTTGTGTTCCAATTGTCTACAATTCTTTTAGCTCTATCACGAGAACCTGCAACAGTTCTAACTTCAAAAATTGTTTCATTATTTTCTACAATTTTACATTTTATAGTATAATCATTTTCATTTTTAGGTATAAACTCAGCAGTAACAGATGTTTCTTCTGTGACAGAAGAAAGTTCTTGTTTAAAAAGATTATCAGCCTTTAATTTTATAATTCCTGGTAATACATCTTGAGTAAGAGATAATGCATTTTTTCCTTCAGATGTAATCTTAACAACATCATCAGATTCATCTTTTGTAACTAAACCTACTAACTTTGTTTCAAATAAATCTGTTAATACCTGTTTAAAATAAAAGTAATTAACACCATTTATAGATGTAACTATCTTAAATAAACCGTTTTCAATAATTCCATTTGGTATTTGATCTAATAAATATAAAATTAAAACTTTATTTTCAGCCAAAGCAGTAGTATTATCTGAATTAGACATAATAATACACTCCTCATTTCTATTTTTTAGGATTATATCACAAAAAATGGTAAAAGTAAAGAAAAAATCCAAAAAAGGATTGACAATGGTAAAAAAGCATTGTATAATATATAAGCATGAATAAAGCGTTGAAGCTGAATGTGGCTACATCCCTTGAAAAATAAAGGATGGAGGGAACTTCAGTGGAGTATGTCATGGCAAAGACCAGGCGGTAAGAAAACACACTTATCCCAAGATTATCATGCAAAAATTTTGGGAATTTATAAATGAAAATAACAAAACACTAGAGTGCGTTTTAACTTGCCACGGTAATTTTAGTAGCAAATTCAGTGCTACAAATGGTTTAAAACCAAAATAAAAATTTAAAGGAGGGAAAATTACAATGGCAAAAGCAACAGTAGTAACAAGTGAAAAAATAAGAATAAGACTAAAAGCTTATGATCATGTAATTTTAGATCAGTCTGCTGAAAAAATAGTAGAAACAGCTAAAAAAACAGGAGCAAAGGTATCAGGTCCTATTCCGCTACCAACACAAAAAGAAGTAGTTACAATTTTACGTTCTCCACACAAATATAAAGATTCAAGAGAACAATTTGAAATGAGAACACACAAAAGAGTAATAGATATTCTTTATCCAACACAAAAAACAGTAGATAGTTTAATGAAGTTAGAACTACCAGCTGGTGTAGATATAGAAATAAAATTATAATATAAAACCAAAAAAACCAAGCTGATATACATTTAAAAATGCAATCTAAATATCAGCCAATAGTTAGGAGGAAAAAATGAAAAAAGGAATAATTGGAAAAAAAGTAGGAATGACACAAATATTTGATGAAGTAGGAAATGTTATTCCAGTAACAGTTATTGAGACAACACCAAATACGGTTGTACAAATAAAAACAATAGAAAAAGACGGATATAATGCTATACAATTAGGATATGGAGAAATTAAAGATAAACATATCAATAAACCAGAAAAAGGACATTTTTCAAAAGTAAATTTAACTCCAAAGAAACATCTAAGAGAATTTAGAGTAGAAAATATCGAAAATTACAAAGTAGGAGATGAAGTAAAAGCAGATATTTTCCAAGCAGGAGAAAAAATAGATGTACAAGGAATAACAAAAGGAAAAGGATTCCAAGGTGTTATAAAAAGACATGGACAACACAGAGGACCAATGGGACATGGTTCAATGTATCATAGAAGACCAGGATCTATGGGATCAACATCAACACCAGGTAGAGTATTTAAAGGTAAAAAATTACCAGGACATATGGGAAAAAATACAGTAACAATTCAAAATTTAGATGTTGTAAAAGTAGATATGGATAAAAACGTAATATTAATAAAAGGTAGTGTACCAGGTGCTAAAGGTGCTATCTTAAAAATAAAATCAGCTGTAAAGGCTATTAACTAGAAAGGAGGAAACGAAATGCCTAAAATAGATGTATATGATATGAAAGGTAAAAAAGTAAGTGATGTAGAACTTGCAGAAAATATATTTGGAATAGAACCAAATGAAGCTATAGTACATAGTGTACTTGTAAATTATTTAGCAAATCAACGTCAAGGTACACAAAGTACAAAAACGAGAGCAGAAGTACGTGGTGGTGGTAAAAAACCATGGAGACAAAAAGGAACAGGAAGAGCTAGACAAGGAAGTATCAGAGCACCACAATGGATTAAAGGTGGTATAGCACTAGGTCCAAAACCACGTTCATATAAATATACTGTTAACAAAAAAGAAAGAAGATTAGCAATAAAATCAATTTTGAGTTCTAAAGTATTAGAAAAAGAATTAACAGTAGTAGATAAATTAGAAGTAAAAGAAATTAAAACAAAAACAATGGTAAAAACTTTATCAGATTTAAAAGTAGAAGGAAAAACATTAATTGTTTTACCAGAAAAAAATGATAATGTATATATGTCAGCAAGAAATATTGAAGGAGTAAAAACAATTTTACTAAACAATATTAATGTATTTGATTTATTAAAATATACAAACCTAATTTTACCATTAGACACTGTTAAAAAAATAGAGGAGGTGTATGCATAATGACACCAGAAGAAATAATTGTAAAACCAATAATTACAGAAAAAAGTAATGATGGATTACAAGAAGGAAAATATACTTTTAAAGTAAATAAAAAAGCAACTAAAATTGAAATTGCAAAAGCAGTTGAAAAATTATTTAATGTTAAAGTATTAAAAGTAAATACAATGAATGTTAAAGGAAAAAAGAAAAGAGTAGGGTATAGTATCGGAAAAACTTCAGACTGGAAAAAAGCAATTGTAACAATAGATACAAATCCTGAAGAAACAACATATCTAGGAAAAGGTGGAAAAGAAGTAAAAACATCTAAAAAATATAAAGATTCAATAGATGAATTTATGGGAGCTTAGGTAAATAATTATTTTACATTATTTGAAGCTATTAATAGAATTAGAAGAAAATATCGGGAAAGAACCCGGAAAATAAAGAATATCTGTAATGCGGAGCAGGAAAAAGTCCGTAAATAAATGAAAAAGGAGAAGAAAAAAGATGGGAATGAAACACTTTAAACCATATACACCATCAAGAAGAAATATGACAGTTTCAGATTTTTCAGAAATTACAAAGAAAACTCCTGAAAAATCATTACTTGCTAAAAAGAAAGAAAAAGCAGGAAGAAACTCATATGGTAGAATAACAGTAAGACATCAAGGTGGAGGAAATAGACAAAAATATAGAATAATAGATTTTAAAAGAAAAAAAGATAATATGGAAGCAACAGTAATTGGTATCGAATATGATCCAAACCGTAGCGCAAATATAGCTTTAATTCAATATAAAGATGGAGAAAAAGCATATATTTTAGCACCACAAGGAATTACAGATGGAGATAAAGTAATCTCTGGTGAAACAGTAGATATAAAACCAGGAAATTGTATGCCAATTAGTTCAATACCAGTAGGTACATTAATACACAATATTGAATTAAATCCAGGTCAAGGTGGAAAATTAGTAAGAACTGCTGGACAAAGTGCACAATTAATGGCAAAAGAAGGAAAATATGCACATGTAAGACTTCCATCAGGAGAAATGAGATTAATCTTAGCAAAATGTAGAGCAACAATAGGAGTAATTGGAAATGCAGATCATGAAAATATTAAAATAGGAAAAGCTGGTAGAAAACGTCATATGGGATGGAGACCAGAAGTTAGAGGATCTGTTATGAACCCAGTAGATCACCCACATGGTGGTGGTGAAGGAAAAGCACCAATAGGACACGCTGGACCATTAACACCTTGGGGTAAACCAGCATTAGGATATAAGACAAGAAATAAAAAGAAATTATCAAATAAATTTATAGTAAAGAGAAGAAAATAAAAAGGCATAAAATATAAATTCCAAAATTGAAAGGAGGACATATCTAACATGTCTAGATCAAGCAAGAAAAAACCATTTGTACAAGAAAAATTATTAAAAAGAATAGAAGCAATGAACGAAACAGGTGCTAAAGAAGTATTAAAAACATGGTCAAGAGCATCTACAATATATCCACAAATGGTAGGACACACAATAGCTGTCCATGATGGAAGAAAACATGTTCCAATCTATATTACAGAAGAAATGATTGGACATAAATTAGGTGAATTTGCTCCAACAAGAACATTTAAGGGTCATGCTGGAGAAAAAACAACAAAAGTTTCAAAATAGTGTATAGAATATAAAAACTTAAAACATGTGTTAAGGAGGTAAAAAAAGTGCAAGAAACAGAAATAAAAGAAGCAAGAGCAACTCTTAAATTTGCTAGAATATCAGCAAGAAAAGTAAAAATAGTAGCAGATTTAATAAGAGGAAAAGATGTTCAAGAAGCTTTAGCAATTGTAAAATTTACACCAAAGGCATCATCTGAAATTATAGAAAAATTATTAAAATCAGCAATTGCAAATGCAGAAAATAACCATGATATGAAAGAACAAAATTTATATGTTGCTGAAATATATGCAAATCAAGGACCAACTTTAAAAAGAATAAGACCAGCTGCAAAAGGATCAGCAGTAAGAATTAGAAAAAGAACAAGTCATATTACTATAGTGTTAAGAGAAAAGGAGGATTAATAGGATATGGGACAAAAAGTACATCCAACAGGAGTTAGAGTTGGAATTATAAAAGACTGGAACTCAAAATGGTATGCAGATTCTAAAAACTTTTCAGACTATTTAGTAGAAGACCAAAAAATACGTAAATTTTTAAAGAAAAAATTATACGCAGCTGGTATTTCTAAAATAGAAATTGAAAGAACTGCAAAAGCCGTTAAAGTAAATTTATATACTGCAAAACCAGGAATAGTAATAGGAAAAGGTGGAGCAGGTGCTGAAAGCATGAAACAAGAACTTGCAAAATTAATAGGAAAAGACGTAAACTTAAATATTGTTGAAGTAAAAAATATAGACACAGATGCACAATTAGTTGCAGAAAATATTGCAGGTCAACTAGAAAGAAGAATTTCATTCAGACGTGCTATGAAACAATGTATGCAAAAAGCTACTAAAGCTGGAGCATTAGGAATAAAAACAGCTGTATCAGGAAGATTAGGTGGAGCTGACATGGCAAGAACTGAATTCTATAAAGAAGGAAATATTCCATTACAAACTTTAAGAGCAGATATCGATTATGGATTTGCAGAAGCAGATACAACATATGGAAAAATCGGTGTAAAAGTTTGGATATATAAAGGAGAAGTTCTTCCAAGTAAAAAAATGGAAGGAGGCGCTGAATAATGCCATTAATGCCAAAAAGAACAAAATTCAGAAAAATGCAAAAAGGTAGAATGAGAGGAAAAGCAACAAGAGGAAATAAAGTAACAGAAGGAGAATATGGTATACAAGCTGTAACAGGAGGATTAATTACAGGAAATCAAATAGAAGCAGCACGTATTGCTATGACACGTTATATAAAAAGAGGTGGAAAGGTTTGGATAAAAATATTTCCTGATAAACCAATCACATCTAAACCAATCGGAACTCGTATGGGAAAAGGAAAAGGTGCTCCAGAATATTGGGTAGCAGTTGTAAAACCAGGAAGAGTAATGTTTGAAATTGCAGGTGTTCCTGAAGAAACAGCAAGAGAAGCATTAAGATTAGCGATGAATAAACTACCTATAAAAACAAAATTTATCGCCAAAGAAAAGGTAGGTGAAAATGATGAAGATAAATAAAATAAGAGAAATGTCTTCACCAGATTTAGAAAAGGAATTAGGTGAACTAAAAACAGAATTATTTAAATTAAAATTTAGTTTAGCTACAAATGGATTAGATAATCCAATGAAAATAAAAGAAGTAAAAAAAGATATAGCTAAAATAAATACAGTACTAACAGAAAGAAAAATTGCAGAATCAAAAGCTTAATATAAAAATATATCTATGAAAGAGATATCCTAACAAAAAAGAAGGAGGATTAAAATGGAAAAAAGAAATCTTCGTAAAGTTATGGTAGGAACAGTTGTATCAAATAAAATGGATAAGACTGTTGTCGTAGCCGTAGAAACAAATGTAAGACATAAAGTTTATGGAAAAACTGTAAAAAGAACATATAAATTAAAAGCACATGACGAAGAAAACACTTGTCAAATAGGAGACAAAGTAAAAGTTATGGAAACAAGACCTTTATCAAAAGATAAAAGATGGAGAGTTGTTGAGATAACAGAAAAAGCAATAATAAAATAAAAATTTGATAACCAACGAAGGGAGGAATAGTCAAATGATACAACAACAAACAAGACTAAAAGTTGCAGATAATACAGGAGCAAAAGAATTAATGTGTATTAGATGTTTAGGTGGATCATATAGAAAAACTGCAAATATCGGAGATGTAATAGTAGCTTCTGTTAAATCAGCAACACCAGGAGGAGTTGTAAAAAAAGGAGACGTAGTTAAAGCAGTTATAGTAAGAAGTAAAAAAGGTTTACGTAGACAAGATGGATCATATATAAAATTTGATGAAAATGCAGCAGTAATAATAAAAGAAGACAAAACACCAAGAGGAACTCGTATATTTGGACCAGTAGCAAGAGAACTTAGAGAAAAAGATTATATGAAAATCTTATCACTTGCTCCAGAAGTTTTATAATGTATAAATTATATTAATTAAAAAGATAAAAACAAAAAAGGAGGGAAGACTCTCATGAGAATAAAAAAAGGCGACACAGTAAAAGTACTATCAGGAAATGATAAAGGTACTACAGGTGAAGTATTACAAATATTACCAAAAGAAGATAAAGTAATAGTAAAAAATGTAAATGTAAGAAAAAAACATGTAAAAGCAAGAAAGCAAGGAGAAGAAGGAGGAATTATAGCATCTGAATGTGCAATTCCAAGTTCAAAAGTAAATGTTGTATGCCCTAAATGTGGAAAAACTACAAAAGTAGGATATGGCGTTGAAAAAGATAAAAAAGTACGTGTTTGTAAAAAATGTGGTGCTAAATTAAAATAGTATAGAAAGGAGGAATAACTAAAATGGAAAAACTTAGAGAACATTATGAAAAAGAAGTGGTTCCAGCATTAATAAAAAAATTTAATTATAAATCAGTTATGCAAGTACCAAAAATAGATAAAATTGTAATAAATATAGGGTTAGGAGATATAAAAGAAAATCCAAAATCATTAGAAAATGCTATGAATGATTTATCACAAATAACAGGACAAAAACCAGTTATAACAAAAGCAAGAAAATCAATTGCAGCATTTAAATTAAGAGAAGGAGTAAATATTGGATGTAAAGTAACTTTAAGAGCTGACAAAATGTATGATTTTGCATACAAATTATTCAATGTAGCACTTCCAAGAGTAAGAGACTTTAGAGGAGTATCTGATAAATCTTTTGATGGTAGAGGAAATTACTCTATGGGTGTAAAAGAACAATTAATATTCCCAGAAATAGAATATGATAAAGTAGATAAAATAAGAGGAATGGATATTATATTTGTAACAACAGCAAAAACTGATGAAGAAGCTAAAGAGTTGTTAAAATTAATGGGAATGCCATTTAAAAACTAAATAAGTTATTCATTGAATTCCATAAAAAAGGAGGAAATAAAAAACTATGGCTAAAAAATCAATGAAAGTAAAACAAGCTAGACCACAAAAATATAAAACAAGAGAATATAACAGATGTAAATTATGTGGTAGACCACATGCCTATATCAGAAAATATGGTATCTGCCGTGTATGTTTTAGAGAATTAGCACATAAAGGAGAAATACCAGGAGTAAAGAAATCAAGCTGGTAAAATAAAACATATAAAGACAAAGAAAAAGGAGGTAAGAAAAGATATGACAACTACAGATCCAATTGCAGATATGTTGACAAGAATAAGAAATGCAAATAGTGCAAAACACAAAACAGTGGATATTCCTGCATCAAATATGAAACGAGGAATTGCTGAAATATTATTCAAAGAAGGTTATATAAAATCATTTGAAGAAATAAAAGATGAAAATCAAGGCATTATAAGAGTAACATTAAAATATGATGAAAATGGGGCAAGAATAATTGATGGATTAAAGAGAATAAGTAAACCAGGATTAAGAGTATATGCTTCAAAAGAAGATTTACCAAGAGTATTAAATGGTTTAGGTATAGCTATTATTTCTACATCTAAAGGATTAAAAACAGATAAAGAAGCACGTGAATTAGGTGTTGGTGGAGAAGTATTAGCATATGTATGGTAATATAAAATAAAAGGCGAAAGCTATTAGACATATTTTAAAAAGGAGGAAGAAACATGTCAAGAATAGGAAATAAACCTATAGAAGTACCAGAAGGAGTAGAAGTTAAAATTGATGGACATAAAATCACAGTAAAAGGTCCAAAAGGTACACTAGAAAGAGAAATAAATAAAAATATTTCTTTAGAGATGGAAGGAAATATATTAAAAGTTATAAGACCAAATGATGAACCAAAAAATAAAAGTTTACATGGTCTAACAAGAACTTTAATAAATAATATGATCATAGGTGTAAAACACGAATATTCAAAAGAATTACAAATAAATGGAGTTGGATATAGAGTACAAAAACAAGGAAATAATTTGAATATGACATTAGGATATTCACATCCAGTTATATTTGAAGCACCAAAAGGAATAACTTTTGACGTACCAAACCCAAATACAATTATAGTAAAAGGAATAGATAAAGAACTAGTAGGACAAACAGCAGCAGTAGTAAGAAGCAAAAGACCACCAGAAGTATATAGAGGAAAAGGTATTAAATATGCTGATGAGGTTATTAGACGTAAGGAAGGTAAAACTGGTAAATAATTGAATTTGAATGAAAATCAGAGTTTTGCACAAAATTCACATAGAAAGGAGTAAATAAAATGGTAAAAAAGACAGATAGAAAAATGGAAAGAAGAAGAAGACATCTAAGAGTAAGAAGAAAAATATCTGGAACACAAGAAAGACCAAGATTATGTGTATATAGAAGTAATGCAAATATCTATGTTCAACTAATAGATGATATTGCTCAAAAAACAATAGCTTCTGCTTCTACATTAGACAAAGAAATAAAAACAAAACATTCAAATAAGGAAGCTGCAAAAGAAGTTGGAGCATTAATAGCAAAAAGAGCAAAAGAACAAAAAATTGAAAATGTGGTATTTGATCGTGGTGGATACATATATCACGGAGTTGTAAAAGAATTAGCAGAAGCAGCAAGACAAGGTGGATTAAAATTCTAATACAAAAAAGTCTATTAAAGCTAAAACTATAAAAAGGAGGAAATAACCTAAATGGAAGAAAAAAGCGAATTAAAAGAAAAAGTAGTTGCTATAAACAGAGTTGCAAAAGTTGTAAAAGGTGGTAGAACTTTTAGATTTAGTGCAGTTGTTGTTGTTGGTGACGAAAAAGGACATATTGGGGTTGGAAATGGTAAAGCAGCAGAAGTTCCAGACGCAATAAAAAAAGCTATACAAGAAGCTAAGAAAAATATTGTGGAAGTTCCAATAGTAGGCACAACAATACCACATGAATATGTTGGAACATTTGGTAGTGCAAAAGTAATGTTAAAACCAGCAGCAGTTGGTACTGGAGTTATAGCAGGAGGAAGTGTTAGACCAGTACTAGAACTAGCAGGATACAAAGATATAAGAACTAAAGTTATAGGAACAAATAATCCAAGAAATGTTGTATATGCTACAATTGAAGGATTAAAATCAATGCAAACAATAGAACAAGTAGCTAAAAAAAGAGGTAAAAAAGTAGAAGATATAATGTAATTAAACTCAAAAAAAGAAAAATTGAGGAGGTGCAAAAAATGAAATTAGATGAACTAAAACCACTAACAAAAAGAACAAAAAGAACTAGGGTAGGTCGTGGAATAGGATCAGGACTAGGAAAAACATCAGGAAGAGGTCATAAAGGACAAAAAGCAAGATCTGGTGGAAGAGTAAGACGTGGATTTGAAGGTGGTCAAACACCATTATATAGAAGATTACCAAAAAGAGGATTTACAAATATCCATGCAAAAACATATACAGAAGTAACATTAACAATGTT
>CALXJY010000046.1 GCA_944388755.1 uncultured Clostridia bacterium
TTTGGGTCTATTCCACTTTCTTCATCTGTTGCTTTTGCTTTTATTTCTATTTGTTTTGATGTTGTATTTATTACTTCAAGATTTAGGGTTGGTTTTACTGAATCTTTTATTTCTATTTGCATTTCTTCTCCATATTCTTGACCTTCTGCATATCTTACATAAATTATATCTCCACTTACTAAACCTTCTCTTGTTGTATCATTTGTATATACACTATTGTCTAAACTTGTTTGAATCTCATATGTTTTTATTTCAGTTGATATTTCTACTACAGCTGTTCCATCTCCAACCCAACTTATTTCATAATTAATATTTTCATCTGTTGCTGCTGGTATTGCTTCTATTTGTACTTTTATTGTTTTACTAGTTTTTTCTCCTTTGCTATTTTCTGCTTCCACTTTTATATAATATATATTTCCTTGTTCTAATCCATCAAATGTATATTCTCCTGTTCCATTTTGTCCATCTAAAACATTTAAGCTATTTTCATCTTTTCCTATGTAATAATAATATGTTCCCTCTTCCATTCTATGTGCTGAAACCTTTATTGTTACACTTTGTTTTGTTTGTTCAATAATTTGAATTTCTGTTATCTGTGGTTCTGTTATTTCTTCTCTTTCTATATATTCTATTTGTATTTGACCATTTTCTTCTTTTATCTCGTATATCTTTCCTTCTACTTCTGCATAGTTTTTTCCGTTTTCTATTTTTGTGTTTATTCCATCTTCTTCTAAATATTCTAAAAATTCGTCAACTGTTACTTTCTCTAATTTGTTTACATAGTTTTCCATGTATTTTCCTTGTAACACTTCTTTTCCTTCTGCTATCTCTGTTGCTTCTTTAGCATTTTCAGCTTTTTGTATTATTCCATTATCTCCTGTTAAATTTGATATGGTCACTCCTCCAAGTATTAATAGTAATATTATCACTATTACTAAGGTTATTAATGTAATTCCTGTTTCATTTGTTTTTTTCATGTTTTTTCCCCCCATAAATTAATGAAATTAACTTTTTGTATATATTTCGTCTAAATTTTTATTAAGTATAAAACTTAATAAAAATTTTCCAGCTACAAAATGCATATGTATGTGGATTTTTATCAATTTCATCATTTATCTAACTGAAAAATTTGAAAGTTTAGTATTGCTTATTTTTTGCTTATATGGTATATTCTAAATATAATTATTTTTTTATTAAGTTTTATACTTAATAAAAAAAAATAGTTTATTCAAGTTCAAAAATTCTTGAAATTGTTAACATCTAACGTCACTGTGTGCTTTTTTTGTGTTTTTATTTACATTTATTGGCATTATGCACAATTAGTCTGATTTTTATAATAAATTTCACGTTAAAAATGAGATGCTTGTGTAATTCTAACATTTTAGATTACTAGCATCTCACTTTACATTAATATTTTATTTCATAAATTTAGTATGTGAACAAATTAACGGAAAGCCCTAAAAATTAATACAAATTTTAAGTATTTCCAATTTGCTCTTAATCTTGCAACAAGGTTTCACAATATTTGCAACGATAAGCTCTTTTTTCTTCATCTGTCAATATAAATACTTGTTTTAATTCATTTTCTGTAGATGTAATACAACGTGGGTTTTTACATTTAACTATATCAGTTATCTCTTTTGGTAATTTAACATGGTATTTTTCTATTCTCAAATCATCTTTTATTATGTTTATTGTAATGTTTGGATCTATATATCCTAAAATATCTAAGTCTAAATCAATATTTTTATCTATTTTTATTATATCTTTCCTTCCCATCTTTTTGCTTCTAGCATTTGTTATTATTGCAACAGAGCAGTCAAGTTCTGATAAATTTAATGCATCATATATTTCCATACCTTTTTTAGCTTGTATATGATCTATTACTATTCCATTTCTAATACTATCTATATTCATACCAATCTGCCTCCTCT
This sequence comes from uncultured Clostridia bacterium, assembly GCA_944388755.1. Taxonomy (GTDB): domain Bacteria; phylum Bacillota; class Clostridia; order TANB77; family CAG-508; genus CAG-269. Next base: position 1,935 of record CALXJY010000046.1, read on the forward strand.
AATAATTTTAATATTAATGCCATTCTTATATATTTGCCATATTTTGCTTGTTTGAAATAACATGCTCTTGGGTCATCATCAACTTCTGTTGCAATTTCATTAACTCTTGGGAGTGGATGTAATATACATAAGTCTTTTTTAGCTTTTTCTAGTTTTTCCTTATTTAATATATAATAATCTTTTAACCTTATATAATCTGCCTCATTAAAAAATCTCTCTTTTTGCACTCTTGTCATATATAAAATATCTAATTTATCCATATGTTCTTCAATATCATTAGTTTCAACATATTCTATCTTATTTTTATCTAAAATTTCTTCTTTAATATAATCAGGTATTTTTAATTCCTCAGGAGAAATTAATACAAATTTAATATTTTTGTACCTTACCATTGCAGTTATTAGTGAGTGTACAGTTCTACCAAATTTTAAATCCCCACATAAACCTATTGTTAAATTATCTAGTCTCCCTTTTTCACAAGATATTGTAAGTAAATCTGTTAAAGTCTGTGTTGGATGGTTATGCCCACCATCTCCTGCATTTATTATTGGCACATCTGATTTTAATGAAGCTACAAGTGGTGCTCCTTCTTTTGGATGTCTCATTGCAATTATATCACAATATCCTCCAACTACTTTAATTGTATCAGATACACTTTCACCTTTTGCTGTTGAACTAGAATCTGCTGAAGAAAATCCTAGTACATTTCCTCCTAATTCCATCATTGCTGATTCAAAGCTTAGTCTTGTACGTGTACTTGGCTCAAAAAATAAAGTAGCTAATTTTTTATGCTTACATCTTTCTGAATATTTTTCAGGGAATTGCATAATATCTTTAGCTACTTTAATTAATTCTTGAATTTCATCTACTGATAGATCTTTAATATCAATTAAATTTTTCATATTCATTATTCCTCCTTGTGTTATTTTTATCAAAAACACAAGAATTTGTCAATATTTTAACCAATTTTACTACTAATATCTTTTTTCATTTTTCCTATTATCTTTTTTTCTAATCTTGAAATATAACTTTGTGATATTCCGAAGTTCATCTGCAACCTCTTTTTGAGTTTTTTCTTTTCCTGTTTTAAATCCAAATCTCATTTCCATTATATTTTTTTCTCTAGCATTCAATTTTAATATTGAATCACGTAAAAGGCTTTTATCCACTTCATCTTCTAAATTTCTTGAAGTTACATCAGGATCTGTCCCTAAAATATCTGATAATAATAATTCATTTCCATCTCCATCTTTATTAAGTGGTTCATCTATCGAGATTTCTCCTTTAATTCTATTACTTTTTCTTAAAAACATAAGTATTTCATTTTCTATACATCTTGATGCATATGTTGCAAGTTTTATATTTTTATTAGCATTAAATGTATTTACTCCTTTCATCAGTCCTATTGTTCCAATTGATATTAAGTCTTCTATACCGATTCCTGTGTTCTCAAATTTTTTTGCAATATATACAACAAGTCTTAAGTTTCTTTCTACTAATATTTGTCTAGCTTCTAAATTATCTCCTTTAGACAATTCCTTTATATATTTTTCTTCTTCTTCAGGAGGTAATGGTGGTGGTAAGGTTTGACTTCCTGCAATATAAAATATAGGTAAATATTCTACTTCATTATCATCATTTATGTATTTTGCACATATTGTACCTAAGTTGTTAATACTCTTTTTTATAATTTCCAATATATTCACTTTTTAGATCATCCCTTTCTAATTTTAGATTAATTCAATTCCTATTAGTGCCCTATATTCACCTCTTTTAGTTAATGGCTTATTATAGATTCCTATAATTACATTATTTTTTAAATGTGTTTCATCTTCTTTTACTATTTTCACTTCATCTGCTTTAATACCAATCAACATACCATTTTGCTTTCCAAGTGATGCATACGGAATTAATTTTAGTTTGTTTATATATGTATTTCTAATTTCTTCTGTTACATTTTCAAATTCACCTCCTATTATTTTGTCTAAATTTAATATCAACTCTAATGGTAATATTTTTTCTAATAAACTTGATTCTACAACTATTACAGGATTTCCTGTTATTGGATCTTTAAGTAAATTTCCCGTGTCTACCATAGCTGTAGTTTCAATTTCTTTATTATTTAATTTAATTATTATTTGACAATACATATCTTTTTTAGAGATTTTGTTTTTTACTAATTTAAACCCAAATATTCCTATTACAGATGCTATTATTGCTGATAAAAATACTGTTTTTAGTGGATATGTTCCTAAAAACAGTCCATTTTTCATCAAAATTTCTTGTGGTTTTACTACATATATTAAAGCAAATGCAACACCTCCAAATAAAAAAGATGTTAGATAAAATATTAATGTTTGTTTTAGTAGAATTTTTAGACTTTGTGGTTTATATGCTATATATACCATAATTATTGATAAAATTATTTTTACAAATATATTTGAATAAATTTTTAAATTTGAAATATAAGTCATTATTGAATATATTGCTCCGATTATACTTGATAATAAAATGTTTAAGTGTTTAATTTTTAATTTCATTATTATTGCTGTTGCATATATTATAATACTATTCATTATAAGGTTTTCTATTAATACAATATCAAGATAGATTGTCATATTTAGCACTACCTTTCTTGTATATTGTACTACCTATCTTTTAAAAATACTGTCTTTTCTTATTGTAGAAAAAAAGAAATTATCGACAAAAATGCCTTTTAATATTTTTATATTAAAAGGCATTAATTATATTAATTTTTATTTCTATTTTTTCTTAAAAATGCTGGAATATCTAAATCATTTTGTGATGAACTTACTTCTGAACTTGCAGGAATTGAGTTAATTTTCTTTTCCCAAGTTTTTGAAACTATATCTCCAACTCCAATACTTGATACAGGTTCATCTTTTTCAAATCCTGTTGCTATAACTGTTATTTGTATTTCGTCTTCCATACTTGTATCTGTTACTGTACCAAATATAATATTTGCTTCAGGATCTACACTGCGTTGAACTAATTCTGCTGCAGTATTTACTTCATGTAATCCTAGATCCTCTCCACCGGTTATATTTATTATTACTCCTTTTGCACCTTCAATTGATGTTTCTAAAAGTGGGCTTTGGATTGCTTCTTTTGCCGCATCTTCTGCTCTATTTTCTCCTGATGCTCTACCAACTCCCATATGTGCCATACCTTGATTTAACATTATTGTTTTTACATCTGCAAAGTCTAAGTTTACAAGTCCTGGTACAGCAATTAAGTCTGATATACCTTGTACACCTTGTCTTAAAACATCATCTGCTTGTTTAAATGCTTCTATGATTGATGTTTTTCTATCTATTATTTGTAGTAATTTGTCATTTGGTATAACAACTAATGTATCTACTTTTCCTTTTAGACTTTCTATTCCTCTTTCTGCTTGTGATAATCTTTTCTTTCCCTCAAAAGTAAACGGTTTTGTTACAACACCTATTGTTAGTATTCCCATTTCTTTTGCTGTAGCAGCTACTATTGGTGCAGCACCTGTTCCAGTTCCTCCACCCATTCCTGCTGTTACAAATACCATATCAGCTCCTCTTAAAACTTCTGCAACTTCTGATTTGCTTTCTTCTGCTGATTGAGCTCCTATATCAGGATTTGCTCCTGCTCCTAATCCTCTTGTTATTTTTTCTCCTATTTGTATTTTTGTTCCTGCTTTTGATTGTTGTAATGCTTGTCTATCTGTATTTACTGCAATAAAGTCTACACCTTTAATTCCTGATTCTATCATTCTATTTACAGCATTATTTCCTGCTCCACCTACTCCTATTACTTTGATTGTTGCTGTTCCATCCATCATTGTTATGTTGTTGTTATCCTCATATTCCATCATTTCGCTTTTTCCTCCCTTTCTTTTAACTGCCAATACAGTTTAGTGCAAATGGTGGTATCTCCATTTTGCTAATTTATTTTTTAAAATTAAAAACTAAATATATTTTATGAATAAAAAAATTCTTTTATTTTACCTATTATATTTTTTAAAATATTTTCATCTGATTTAGTATCTATACTACTTGATACTGTTTTTGCAAATGGTCGTGATGCTATATATCTAACAAGAGAATAACTTGTCCTAAATGTAGGTCTTATTGTACTTATTAATCTTCCTGTAGATATTTTTACAGGTATATTTAATGTTATTTTTCCAGCCACATCACTTTTGTTTATGTTTATAATCCCCTGTCCTGTTAATATTACATTATTTATTTTTGATTTAATTCCTTGATTAGTGATATCTTTATTTATTATAGAAAATATTTCTTCTATTCTTGCTTCAATAATTTCTATCAATTCTGAACTTTTTATTATTTTATTTTTGGAAGTGTCTTTACATGTATTTAATATTATATCATTGTCATTATCTATAAAAGATCTTAGAGCAAGTCCATATTGCCTTTTTAGTTTATCTGCTTCTTCTTCTGATATATTTAAGACTACTGCTATGTCATTTGTAATATTGTCTCCTCCAACTGGTATGGAATTTGTATAAATAAATGAGTTTCCTTCAAACACTCCTATATCAGTATTTCCTGCTCCTATATCTAATAACATTATATTATCATGCATTTCGTTATTATCTAGTATTAAATTTCTTTCTGACAATGTAATTGGTACTATTCCGTCTATTTCTAATCCTGCTTTTTTAAATATTGATGTTAATTGTCTAACATAATCTTTTTCTGCCAATATTACTTGTGCATCAACTCTAAAACTTGAACTTAAATTTCCTACTGGGTCTGCTACTACTGTACCATTATCTAATGTTATTTTATCTACTACAATATCTATTAATGTTTTTCCATCTGGAATTTCTATATCTTTTACTTGGATTATTGCATTTTGAACATCTCTTAAAGAAATTCCTGAATATTTATCTTTTACATCTTTTGTTATACTATTTTGTACTATCGTTACATATTTTCCTGGTATTGTTACATATGCAGAATTTATTTTTAGATTTGTTTCATCTTCAGCATCTTTTATTGTTTTGGCTAGACTTAATGTTATTTCATCTTCATTTATTATTTTTCCTTTTTTTAATCCACTACATTTGTATGATGTATTACTTATTATCTCTATTTGTCCAAAATTATTTACCTCTCCTACTACAGTAGCAATTTTGGTTGTTCCAATGTCTACACCAACTATGATATCACCGATTGCCAAGTTAATTCCTCCATTTTTTGTATTAAATTTTATAGAATATTTATATTACATTTTTAAAAAATTGTCAATAGAATTTGTTATATTTTTGTAATGTTTTTGTAATGAAATTGTAATATTTTTTTGTATTTCATTGTAGCTCTAAGTTTGACGGTTTTCGACATTTTTTTTATATAATTTCAAAAAAAATTTGTCCATAACATTACAAAAGTGGCATGACTAAAGCATTTATTGTTAGATTAATTTCATACCACTCTTTTTTATCTATTAGGAAATACAATGAAACTTTAAGTTGCGCAACTCAAAGTGTAAATAAAATTTTATTTTCAAAAGAAAGTCATACTGACTTTCCTAATAGATAAATCACATTATTTTTCAGCTTGTTTATTGTCTTTGTTACTCTTTAAACTCTTTATTTTATTAGTCCATTTTTCTACATAATATCTTCTAATTGTTCCTAAATTCATAAACATTCTCCATACAAACACTACTATTGCTGCCAAATAAATGTCTACATTTAGTTTTTGCCCTAATATTGTAAGCAAAATTGCTAATATTGCATTTCCAAAAAAACCTGATATAAATATTTTTATATCAAACTTCTTATTTATTACTGATGCAATTCCACCAAACACAGAATCTAAAGCTGCAATTATTGCTATTGCTAAATAACTTGAATATGTATATGATATTGTTGGTGCATTTATTCCAATAAAAGCACCTATTAAACATCCAACTATTATTGCTACTATTACCATTTTGTATTCATCCTTTCTTTAATTATTCTATATAATCGCTTTTTAAATCTTTATCATATTTTGGTATTTGAACCTTATTGTCTTTTTCTATTTTTATATCATGTCCTAGTTTTTGTAATTTATCTACTTCACTACCATTACCTGACATTGCGCTTTCTAAATATGATTGATTTCCTATTGCTTTTATTATATATGGAGTTAATATTCTTTGTTGATTTACTCTTATTATTACATCATTTACAGTAACAATATCTGACATATTTACTATTCTCTGTTCATTTATTGATATTGCTTCTGCTCCTGCTTCTTTTAAGTTATTTACAATCATATTTAAATTGTCTGATGTAATTATTCCTGATTCCGCTTCTGAATTTTCCTTTAAAGTAATTATTATGCCTTCTCCTTCTACATCTGTTTTTCCTAGTAATAAATTTACTTCGTCTAATTCCTTTTGAACCAATTCAGCTGTTTCTGTTTCTGATTCTTCTTTTTGATTATATTCTTCTAATTTAGCTAATTGAGAATTATATTGGTTTTCTGCTTCTTCATATTTATTTTTCCATTCTGCTAACTCTGTTCTTAATTCTTCTTCCCTCATAACTTCTAATTCATCTATATCAGTTTGATTAACCATTTTAAATTGCATAAACATAACTGTTGTTAAAGCTATACATGCAATACCTATAACAATTGTTAATGTAATTTTACCTTTTTTTATATGTTTCAACTATAACGCCTCCTTTTGCTACAATGACATTATTATTCTATACTATGTGCATATTTAAATTTTATAATTCCTGAATATTTTGGTATTGTTACACTTTTAGCTTTTTTTAGTTCTGCTCCAACTGCTTCTTCTCTCATTCTTTCTAAATATCCTCCTGCCCTATCTAGATTTTTTAAATTTTCAGGTAACCCAATTGCTCTTATTTCAAAAGGAGCACCTATTTTTTCTCCATTTACAGTAATTATATTTCCTCCACATTCTATTGCTGTTGTAGTAACAATCCTTTGTCCATTAACAGAAATGGCCTCTGCTCCTGCATTTTTTAATTCGTTTATAACATAGAATACATCTAAATCATGTACAACAAGACTAGATGGATTTAAAACACTTGATGCATCTAATACACTATCTGATAATGTTACAATTACTCCTTCTCCTTTTACTTCTGTTAAACCAATTAATTTATTTCCTTCTGCAATCTGATTTCTTGCATCTTCTAAATCTGTATTATTTTTTGATGCTGTATCTATTTTTTGTTCTAGCTCTGCATCTATCTTTTCTATGTCTTTTACTTTGTTTTCATATTTTTCTTTATATTTTAAAACTTCGGCTCTTAAATTGTTTTGATCATAATTTTGTCCTATTTTTGTACTGTAATCATTAACTGTTCTTATTTGCATACATATACCTATTGTTAAAGCTACACACATTAACCCTAATACTATGCTTATCATTTTTTTATTTACCATATAGCTACCATCCTTTCGTAGTTATTTATTATACCTTTTGTCTAAAACGAGGTTTATCTCCTCCATTTAGATTTCCATCTACAAAAATTTCTCCTTCTACTCCTTTATTATCGTTCATTATAGCTTGAGCCCACAAAATTTTGTCTCCTAAATTTGTTTTATCTCCTAAATAAATTTTCTTTTTTTCTTCTTCTATATACATAGAATAATTTTGTTTATCACTTATATCTATGCTTGTTATCTTTTGAGTAATATCTTGATTTGCATTCCATCTGCTTACTATTTCTATTACAGTTTCTAAACTCTGTAAATCATCTTCATTTAGTCTGTTTCCAGGTTCTATTTTATCTTCACTTGTACTTAATCCTTGTATTGTTATTAAATTATCCAACTTTTTTTCAGCAATTTCTAAAACATATCCTTGATTATTTATATATGCATATTTATTCATAAATTCTATATTAAAGTCTCTTTGTCTTTCCTCTATTTCTATTATTACTTTATTTGGAAATATTCTATTAATTTTTACGTTTTCAACATATGGTTCTTCTTTTATTTTTGTTCGTATTTGCTGTGTTATAAATTTGAATATATTTTGATTCTTACTTAATCCTGACAAACTAACAATCGTATCAGCTTTTACTAAAACATTTCCTGTTACTTCTATTTCCTGAATATTAAAAATTGGTGATACTAATGCAAATGTTATTCCTCCTGCTATTATACATATTAAACTTGTCCATTTTATTATCCTTTTTATCCTTTTTTTTCTTTTTAATTTTAGTCTTTCTTGTTTATCTATTTGTTTTTTTATTTGTTCTCTTTTTACTTTATTATTTTTATTGGTCATACCAATTACTGTTTCTGTATCTAAGTCAAATGCTTCTTGCTCTTTTATCTTATTTTTATTTGCTTCTTTTATTCTTTTTTCTCTTTCTTTTCTTTTCTTTTTTTCTTCTTTGGTTTGTTCAAATTCTTTAGTTTGTAAAGGTTTAGTATAAAACATATTATCGATTTTTTCTTTCTGTCTGCTATTCAAATTTATCACCTACCTTTTTTACCCTATTATTTTACCACAAAGTAATCGTGTTTGCTATAGTTTTTATTTATTTTTATAAAAAAGTTCTAGTTCACTGTTAATAGTCAGCTTTATTTCAACTAAGTATTATTTCAACATAACACTATCAAAAAATTTTTACAAATGAATTAAATTTAATTTTAAAAGCCAAAATTTTATTATGTCTGACCAGTAACAACTATCTTGTATTATATATTAATCGGAAAGCCTTGTAATTTTGCAATATTTTAATTTTTCTCTTTGGCTTTCCGTTAATTTGTTCTGCACCAAATTTATGGAATAAATTTGTGTGCAACGTAATTTTCCAAGAATTTATTTATAAATTAATAAAATAGATTACAGTTATACATTTTACTATATAATAGCTGTTTTTTCTATATTCCCACCTATCTGTCTTATTTTTTTATCAAACTCTTCATATCCTCTTAATATATATTCTATATTTTCTATAACAGTTGTATTTTTTGCTACAAGTCCTGCTAAAACTAATGCAGCACCACCTCTTAAATCTGTTGCCTTAACAGTCGCTCCATATAATTTTCTTACTCCTCTTATTATTGCACTTTTTCCTTCAACAGTAATTTTTGCTCCCATTTTATTTAGTTCTTGAACATATTTATATCTATTTTCAAAAATATTTTCTACTATTATTGTTGTTCCTTTTGCTATAGTAAATGTAGATGCCATTACTGATTGCATATCTGTTGGAAATCCTGGGTATGGCATTGTTTTTATATCTATTGCTTTTAGCTTTTTTGGAGCTTGTATATTAATAATATCTTTTTTTACATCTATTTTACATCCAGCTTCTTCTAACTTAGTAATTACTGGTGTTAAATGACTAGGATTTGTATTTTTTATTTCTAGTTTACCTCCACTTATTGCTCCCATACATAAAAAAGTGCCTGTTTCTATTCTGTCTGGCATTATATTATAACTTATTTCTTTTAATTTTTTTACTCCATATATTTCAATTTTGTCTGTTCCAGCTCCTTTTATTTTAGCTCCCATTTTATTTAAAAAATTTTGCAAATCAACTATTTCAGGTTCTCTTGCAGAATTCATAATAATTGTTTTTCCTTCTGCCAATACGCTGGCAAGTATTGCATTTTCTGTTGCTCCTACACTCGGAAAATCTAAGTCAATTGTATTTCCAATTATTTTTTCTGCAATGCATGTAATATTTCCATAATTTTTATTTATATGAATTCCTAGTTTTTCAAAAGCCTTTAAATGCAAATCTATTGGTCTTGCTCCAATTTCACATCCACCTGTTTGTGATAGTTTGTGGATACATAAACTTCAAATGGAATGCTAGACCTCCATTTTCATAGAGTTCTTTGTACATTTCATCATTTAGGTTATATTCTTCCTTTTGCTCTTTTGTTATTTCTTTTGGATCAAATACTACGATTTTATCAAATAATCTTGATAGTTCTTCTTTTGTTA
>CALXJY010000047.1 GCA_944388755.1 uncultured Clostridia bacterium
CGAAGCCTTTAGGCGTTACGAGTAAAATACCCCCGGCTAAGCCGGGGGATATTTATTAAAGACCATTATCTAGTAACGTAGGATAAAAGAATTCTCTTACAAAAATTAAAAATAATTTTTTCGGTATATTTGTGGAATTATTTTAAATAGTAGTTCCTAAAATTCTTTTGCATAATTAACATATTTATTCATTTTTCTTTTTGTGCTTAATTTTACTAATTTTCCATTTTTATTAACTCTATGATTTCTTGTATCTAATTTTATTATAATATTTTATTTTTCAGGGAGTATTAAAAAAAACTTTTTTATTTTCTATTGACAAATTTTATTAAAAATGTTAATATAAATACTGTCACACAACAAAATCCAATCTTGATGGAGAGGTGGTCGAGTTGGTTTATGGCACCAGTCTTGAAAATTGGCGTGCGTTAATAGCGTACCGTGGGTTCGAATCCCACCCTCTCCGCCAAATCATAAGAGGTTATCCTAAAAAATAGGACTTTCCTCTTTTCATTACCCAAAGAACAAATCGGAAAGCCTTAAAGATTGCAATAACTTTAACTTTTTTCTTTGGCTTTCCGTTAATTTGTTCTGCGCCAATTTTACGCTAGTAAAATTGTGTGCAATGTGTTTTATCTATTAGGAATGTCAGTATGACTTTCCTAATAGATAAAAAAGTCGGCTTGGTATAGCCGATTTTTTTATTATATAGGAAATGATATTAAACCTTAAATTACTCAAATGAAAAATAGAAACTTATTTTCAAAAAAACAAAATTATTTCTATACATGAAGGTCAAGATTTTAAATTCGTGCAATAATTGCAAAGCAATTTTACACATGTGTATGTTAAAATCTTTGATTTCATTAACTCTCTCTTTTCTTATATAATTTTCCTACATTTTTAATTAAACATTATAATTACCATTTTCTTAATTACTTTCCTTCTATCCTATAAACTTGTTTACTATTAACTGCTTTCTCTATTGCTTGTTTTTCCTCTTCAGACAAAGTATACTTAGATTTACCATTCTCAACAGGTTTTGCATAAATATTTGACATTTCTCTTGAATATATACCATTTAATACTACCCCATTATTTTTTTCATCCAACATAGCTAATGCAAAACTTAAATCACTTCCAGTATCTTTAAAAGCACTATATCTAACAATCCCTATCTTTTGTATACAACCTGTTAATTCTTGCTCCAAACTTTTACAATAAGATAATATTTCTAAATTTTGCTTTTCAACTTTTTCTACCCTATATATATAGCTTTCTAAGTCTTCCTCTATATTTGTATTTGAGCTTAATTTCTTCATAAACGTTTTATATCTTTTATTTAATCTTTGCATTTTTACTAATAATATAATGAATCCTAATATTAATACAATTAGAAGAACAAAACATATAATAAATGAATTATCATTTTTTAATATTTCCACTAAATTTTCCATTATCATTTCTACCTCCTGAACTTATTCTCATTTCAACTATTTCATCAAATTCAAAATCCTCTCTAAATCGTCATTGCCTGTGTATTCAATTATTATTTTGCCTCTTCTCTTTCCCGCATCTAATCTTACTTTTGTACCAAAGAAATTTTGAAATGTATGTTCTATATCCCTATATAGTATTTGTTTTCTCTCCATTTGCTCAACTGTTTCTTCTTTTTTCTGCGCTGTTTTCTCTGCTTGTCTTACAGTTACTCCTCTTTCAATCATCTGTAAAGCTAGCCTATATTGTTTTTCAGGATCTTGTACAGCAAGTAATGCTCTAAAATGTCCTTCTGTTAATTTTCCCTCTTTCGCCATCTCCAAAACTCTAGGTTCCAAATTTAATATTCTTAGCGAATTAGTAATTGTGCTTCTACTCTTCCCTAATTGTTTTGCAACTTGTTCCTGATTCAAATTATATGCATTCATTAAATTCTTTATCCCTATAGCTTTTTCATATGGTGTCAAGTCTTCTCTTTGCAAGTTCTCTATTAATGATATTTGAGTATTTTTATCATCATTTTCACGTATTATTGCAGGAATTTCATCTAATCCAGCTAATTTAGAAGCTCTCCATCTTCTTTCTCCAGCAACAATCATGTAATAACCTTCTTTTTTTACTACAACTATAGGTTGTATTAATCCATACTCTCTTATAGAGTCTGCTAACTCCTCTAAAGCTTCCTGATCAAATTTTTTTCTTGCTTGCTCTACATTTGGCTCAATTTCTGTTATTTTTAATCTTCTAAATTCATCTGTTGCTTTCATTTGTTCTTCTTCTGGTACTGGTCCAAATAATGCATCTAATCCTTTTCCCAATCCTGTTTTTTTAGGCATTTTTTATCACTTTCCCTTCTTTATTATTATTTACATCATGTGCTTTGCCTTTTTTTCTTCTTCATTTTTCTTTAAAAATTCCTTTGTAAATTTCTCATAGCTTTTCGCACCTTTTGATCTAGGATCATATTCTGTAATTGGCATTCCATAACTTGGAGCCTCACTTAACCTTACATTTCTAGGTATAACAGTTTTATATACTTTATTATCAAAATATTTTTTAACTTCTTTCACAACTTGATTTGATAAATTTGTCCTTATATCATACATTGTAAGTAATGCTCCCTCAATTTGTAAATTTTTATTAAGATGTTTCTTTACTAAATTTACAGTATTTAACAGTTGTCCTAGACCTTCTAGTGCATAATACTCACATTGTACTGGAATTAACACACTATCTGATGCCGTAAAAGAATTCAAAGTTATCAAACCTAATGATGGAGGACAGTCTATTAACACATAATCAAAAATTTCTTTTACTTCATCTAATTTTTCCTTTAATCTTTGTTCTCTTGACATCATAGAAACTAATTCTACTTCAGCACCAGCCAAATTTATATTAGATGGACATACAAACAAATTTTTGACACTTGTTTGTTCTATTGCCTGTTTTAGCTCTGTTTCTCCTACTAAAATATCATATGTAGAAAATTCTACATCTTTTTCTGCTCCTAATCCACTTGTAGCATTTCCCTGTGGGTCTGCATCTATTAATAATACTTTCTTTCCCTTCTTAGCCAAACATGTACCCAAATTAATTGTTGTTGTTGTCTTTCCTACGCCACCTTTTTGATTTGCAATTGATATTATTTTTCCCACTTCTATGCCCCCATTCATTTTAGTTAAATTTTATTTAATGGTTTTATTACCTTTACATATCTATCATATATAATTCTTTCTAAAAAGTCAATGAATTTTCAAAAAAAGATGAAGTTTTTAATTTCATCTTTTTAATATTTATACCATTATTAAATTTTTAAGTATTTTACATTAGTGGATCTTTAGCTGGTGTTCCAGGCTTTCTAGGATATTTAATAGGTGTTATTTTACATTTTTCTATAATTATTAAACTTCTTTTTATATCTGTATCTAATAAATTAAATTCTTCTACATGAATTAAATTTCCACCTAATATTCCTAATGCTTTTTGTGAGTTTTCTAATTCTTCTTTAATATTTCCACCCTTCATACAAATTGATTTTCCACCTAATTTTACAAATGGTATCATGTATTCTGACAAAACTGTTAAATTTGCCACAGCTCTTGAAATTGCATAATCAAACATTTCTCTATATTTTTTATTTTTACCCATTTCTTCTGCTCTTCCATGTATAGCAGAAATATCTTTTAAGTCTAAATTATTTATGACATTGTCTAAAAACATAATTCTTTTATTTAAAGAATCAAGTAAAGTAATATTTAAATCTTTTCTTATAATTTTAAGTGGAATTCCAGGAAAACCTGCTCCAGTTCCAATATCAATTATACTTGAATTAGCTGGTATTTCTATATATTTCGAAACATATATACTATCTATGAAATGTTTAAGTATAATATCTGAAGGTTCTGTTATAGCTGTTAAATTTATATTTTTGTTCCATTCAATTAACAAATTCATATATTTATAAAATTGATTTACCTGTTCATCTTCTAATAATATATTTAACTTTTCTAGTTCTGAATTAAATTCAGTTTTAAATTTTGTAAAATCCATAGAAAATTTCTCCTTTATAAAATTCATCCATTTTTTATCTGTTTTAAAAATAGTTTTTCCACATTTTTTTACATGTGTGAATAACTTATTTATTTTTTGTTTGCAAATAAATTAGAAGTACAGATATATCTGCTGGTGAAACACCTGAAATTCTTGATGCCTGACCTATTGAACGAGGTTTTAACTTTTCTAGTTTTTGTTTTGCCTCTAATCTTATTCCCTTTATTTTACTGTAACATATATCTTGTGGGATTAATTTTTCTTCTAATTTTTTAAATTTTTTTACTTGCTCTTCTTGCATCTTTATATACCCTTCATATTTTATCTGTATCTCTACTTCTTCTGCTTCTCTCTTTGTAAGATTTGGCCTTTTTTTATCTATCTCTCCTAAATTATTATAATTTATTTCCGTCCTTTTTAATAATTCTGATAATTTGGATCCTGTTGAAAGTTCGCTTGTGCCAAGGCTTTTCAAAAACAAATTTACATCTTTTGTCGGCTTAACTATTGTATTTTTTAACCTTTCTACTTCTTTTTCAATATGCTCCTTTTTTATTAAAAACCTTTTATATCTTTCTTCAGAAATAAGACCAATTTCATAACCAATTTTAGTTAACCTTAAATCTGCATTATCCTGCCTTAAAAGTAGCCTATATTCTGCTCTTGACGTCATCATTCTATATGGTTCATTTGTTCCTTTTGTAACAATATCATCTATCAAAACACCGATATAAGCCTGAGTTCTATCAAGTATTAATGGCTCTTTTCCTTTTATTTTTTGAGTTGCATTTATTCCTGCAATTAATCCCTGCGCCGCTGCCTCCTCATATCCAGATGTGCCATTTATTTGCCCAGCCATAAAAAGACCTTCTATACCTTTATATTCCAATGATAAGCTTAATTCAGATGGATCAATACAATCATACTCTATTGCATATGCTGGTCTTGTAAATTCAGCATGCTCTAATCCCGGTATTGTATGATATAAAGCAATTTGAACATCTTCAGGCAATGATGAACTCATTCCTTGAATATACATTTCTTCAGTATCTAATCCAACTGGCTCAACAAATGCCTGATGTCTAGGTTTATCAGCAAAACGCACCACTTTATCTTCGATAGACGGACAATATCTTGGTCCAGTCCCCTCTATTTTTCCAGCATATAAAGGTGATCTATCTAAGTTTTGTCGAATTATGTCGTGAGTTTTTTCATTAGTATATGTCAAGTAACAATTAACTTGTTTAAAAGGTTTAATATCATCCTCTAATGAAAATCCCTCTATATCTTCATCACCCTTTTGCACTTCCATCTTAGAAAAATCAATACTTCTACGATTTATTCTAGCAGGTGTTCCTGTTTTAAATCTTACCAAATTAATCCCCAATTTCTTTAAACAATTAGAAAGCTCATTAGCAGATGAAACACCATCTGGTCCACTTTCTTGAGAAAACTCACCTATAAAAATTTTTCCCTTTAAATATGTACCTGTTGCAAGTATTATCGTCTTTACATTATATACAGCTCCAACCGCCGTTTTAATGGCTTTTACCTCATTGTTTTCCACAATTATATCCACAATTTCAGCCTGTTTAACTTCAAGGTTTTCCTGTCGTTCTAGAGTGTGCTTCATCTCTGCTTGATACTTTTTTCTATCTGCCTGTGCTCTCAATGAATGAACCGCTGGTCCTTTAGATGTATTCAACATTTTTACTTGTATCATACTCTTGTCTATATTTTTTCCCATTTCTCCTCCAAGAGCATCTATTTCCCTCACTAGATGTCCTTTAGAGCTCCCTCCTATATGTGGGTTACAAGGCATATTTGCAATATTTTCTAAACTTATCGAAAATATTAAAGTTTTCATACCTAGTCTCGCTGCTGCAAGAGCTGCCTCACACCCTGCATGTCCAGCTCCAACAACTGCTACATCATATTCTCCTGCATTATATTCCATCAAATTTTTTCCTCCTTTTTTTATATTTTTTCAATTACATGTGAAACTGAAAATAGTGTTTTATTTATGTTGATGTGGTTATTTACCTATAAGTTATAGTGTATTATGTAAATTTTTATACAATCTTGTTTAAATTAACCTAAATAGTTTAATTTAGTAAAGTTTAATTTGATAAACTTCTATGTCTGATATTTTATGTAACTTTACTAAAAAGTTATCAATTTTTTAAATTATAAATCTATTGATTTTCCACAGTTTCATAAGAATTACTCTAAAAAAGCAAATAGCTATTTAAACATTTCTCAACATTTTTCGACAATTTTATACTTCAAAACTACGCTCTGTGGAAAACAACGTTAAATTTATTTCAGAACAAGTATATTATTTTCTTATTAAGGTTTTCATTCACATATCAATTTTAAATGTATCCAATTCAGTATTAAAATCCTCATATGTCATTTTTCCTATTTAGTATTATAAATTTTATTCTAAATTTATTTTTTTTGCTTATTTTTAATTTTCGTGCTTTATTTTCCTAAACAAAATCTTGAAAAAATTTCATCAATTATATCATCTGTTACAATTTCTCCAGTAATATTTGCCAAATCTTCTAAAATCTCCCTTATAGAGATTGCTATAATGTCTAAAGGCATATTAGATTTTATAGCTTCATCAGTTTTAATACAACTGTCAAAAGCCTTTCTAATTAAGTTTTTATGTCTAAGATTTGTTATTAATATACTGTTATCTGCATTAATTTCTTCCATTGAATACATTTCTGAAATTTTTTTGTACAAATTATCTAATCCAATTTGGTTTAATGTAGACATCTTTATAATATTCCTAGAAGCCTGTTTTATTTGTACTGTATTTTCGTCTATTTTCGATTTTAAGTCAATTTTATTTAATATAATTATATTATTCTTACCTTTAATTAAATTTAAAATTTCAGTGTCTTCTCGCGTTAAATTTTTACTACTATCAAATATTGCTATTATTAAATCTGCATTTTGAGCTATCTCTTTTGATTTTGCTATACCAATTTTCTCAACTTCATCCTTTGCCTCTCTAATACCTGCTGTATCTATTAAATTTAAAGGAACTCCATTTATTGTAACAAATTCCTCTATTGTATCTCTTGTTGTTCCCTCTATTTCTGTAACAATAGCCCTTTCCTCATCCAAAATTAAATTCAATAATGATGATTTGCCTGCATTTGGTTTACCTATGATAGCTGTCTTCACACCTTCTTTTAATAACTTACCATTATCAAAACTTTTTTCTAATTGCTTTAATTCTTTTTTTACCTCATCTAGTACATTTGTTATTTGTAAATTTGTTATTTCCTCTACATCATATTCTGGATAATCTATATCTACCTCTACATTAACCATTACATCCATAATTTTTTGCTTTATATCTTTAATTTTTTTAGATAATCTTCCCTCTAATTGATCTATTCCAGCTTGCAACTCTCTTTCAGATTTTGCTTCAATTACATCTATAACTGATTCAGCTTGTAATAAATCAATTCTACCATTTAAAAATGCTCTCTTTGTAAATTCGCCTGGTTCAGCCATCTCTGCCCCATTTTTTAAACATAAATCTAATATTTTTCTAACAATTAAATTGCCTCCATGAGTTTGAATTTCACACATATTCTCTGTAGTGTAACTTTTAGGTTCTTTAAAATAAGATACTAAAACTTCATCAATAATTCTATTTTCTTCCACTATATGCCCATATTTGATAGTATACCCTTTTATGTCCTTACTCTCTACTTTTTTCTTTGGCTTAAATATTTTATCTAAAACTTTGAAACATTCCTTACCACTCATCCTAACAATACCAATTCCTCCTATACCGTGGAGCCGTAGATATTGACGCTATTACATTCATTAAAAATCACTCCTATCTATATTATTAAAAAAGTCAAAGATAGAAATTACTATTCGTAAAATCTGACCTTTGACCTCCGATTTTATTGTTTTCTTTTTATTGATATTACTACTTTTCTATATGGTTCTTCACCTATACTAGTTGTATCTATTTTTGTGTTTTCTTGCAATTTTGTGTGTATAATTTTTCTCTCATATGGTTGCATAGGCTCTAATGTTACTGGCTTTTTTGTTCTCATTACAGTTTTAGCAATCTTTTCTGCTAAATCTTCCAATGTTTTTTTCCTTTTTTCTTTATATCCTTCTATATCAAATATAACTCTAACTTTCTGATTTTCTCCTTTAGAAGCTATAGATGATAATATATTTTGAAACGCATACAATGTTTCTCCTCTATATCCTATTAAAAATCCCAAATTTTGATTTTTTAAATTTACATATACATTTTCATTATCTGTTTCTATTTCATATTTAGTTCCTCTTGGCAATTCATTTACAAATTCTTCTAAAAAATTTTCCAAGTTATTTTTTGCGATTTTTTGCTCTTCTTCAGATAAATTAATTTCTTTCCTAATTTTAGTTAAATCATTTTTATCTCTGTTTTCTTCTTTTAATGTCATTTCAACCTTTACAACCCTAGGAGCTAAAATGCTGAAAAAACTTCGCTTATCATCATTTTCTAATACCTTTACATTGACTCTATCTTTAGAAACATTTAATTCTTTTAATCCATTTTCAATAGCTTCGTTTGTAGTTCTTCCCTCTGCAATAATAGTTTTAGACATATTTGTCATTCCTTTCCTACTTACCTAGATTAATCCTCTTTTATTAATTTGTTCAAAATAATTCTTTCTAGAATCATTAATATATTACTTACTAGCCAATACAATGCTAATCCAAGTGGCGCAACTAATGAAACTGATACAGACATTAATGGCATCATCCAAGACATCATTTTATTAGTTTGAGCCATTGGATCATATTCTTCATCCTCTTTTTTGATAAGACCTTTTTCTTCTGAATTTTCCTTTGTATTATTATTTTCAGTTATATCTACAACTTTGTCTTGTTTTCTATCTTTATTCTGCATAGCTGTTGTTAATCTCATAGAAATAAATGAAGATAAAATGTATAGGATTGGAATAATATATACAGTCCAATCTGTTAAATTTTGTTGAGGAATTTTACTCAAATCCAACCCCAAAAAATTCATATTCAAAGATAATTTATTTATTTTTTCATCATCTTTATTTTTTTCTTGTAAATAATTATATTCTCTTATTATATCTATTTCAGGATATGCTGCACTTACGGATTTCCCATCTTGCTGTAATTGCTCTACATATGAATTTAATGTTTCTGTATCTACTTTTTTCATATATGTTAATGGCGATCTAACCATATAGAACATTGAAAACAACAATATAATTTGCAATATTGCACTTAAACATCCACTAAAAGGACTCATATTTTCATCCCTATACAGCTTCATCATTTCTTTGTTTAACTTTTCTGGGTCATTTTTATATTTAAACTGCATAACCTTAATTTTTTCTTGTAATTTCATATTCTTTTTAAGTGTTTTTTGTTGTTTTATTGATAATGGTAACATTACCAATTTTATAACTATTGTAAAAATAATCATTGCTAAACCATAATTATTTACAAATTCATAAATGAAATTTAAAACATATCCAAATATATTTGCAAAAAATTGAAACATTCTTATTCCTCCTGCTATTTTAGTGGATCATATCCCCCTTTTGAAAAAGGATTACAACGAATTATTCTCCATACTCCTAAGCAAATACCTTTTAATGCTCCATATTTTTGAATTGCTTGTTTAGTATATTCTGAACACGTAGGATAATATTTACAATTTATATTCCTACTAGAAAGCCATTCTGATATATTATTTTGATACCAGTTAACAACGCTTATCAATATCTTTTTCATTATCTTCCCTTTACCCAATTAATTTATTTATTTAATAATAATTTAGACTTTTTTAAAATATCATACATATCATTATTTATTTCCCAAAAATTAGCTTTTTTATAATCTGCTCTTTTGTTCCATAAAATAATAATAGAATATCCTAATATCATTTCTTTTTCATTTAAAAAATAACTTTCTCTAATAAGCCTTTTTAATCTATTTCTTCCTACGGCTTTGCAGATTTTAGTACTAATTGCTAAGCCTAAAAAATTTTGATTATGTTGACCATTTTTCTTTATAAAAGCAATAATATTCTTTCCTAAAAAACATTTTCCACTTGCTAAAACTTCTTTAAACTCATAATTTTTTTTTAGCATTTTTGTATTTTTCATTATTAATTTACTCCTTTAGCAAATTAAAAGCAAGAGATATCAAATGCTGTAAAATCAATACAACATTTTATATCTCAATTAATTAAGCTGTTAATTTTTTTCTTCCTTTTGCACGTCTTGCTTTCAATACATTTCTTCCTGCTCTAGTCTTCATTCTCTTTCTAAAACCATGTTCTTTTTTTTCTTGTCTATTTTTTGGTTGAAATGTTCTTTTCATAATCTAGCACCTCCTAAACGTTCTATTTACATATTATGAAAACCAAAATTTTATTTTGATTTATAATTATTATTTTTGATTGAATTATAGCATCTTTATTTTTACCTTATCTAAATTTAAAATATTAATAATATTTACTATAATCTCAATATAAACATTATTCTTGAATGTTTTAAATCCAATTAACAAGTATATCGATTATACCTTAATATTACTATAATTGTCAAGTAAATTTAAAAATTTTTTAAAACTTATTTCTAAATGCAAAATTTTCATTGCCAATGCAACAACTTTTTTCTCAAAAGTGTTGTCATATTCTCGTTTTATATTTTTGTTTTT
>CALXJY010000048.1 GCA_944388755.1 uncultured Clostridia bacterium
TTGAAAGATCAATTTTACAACTTGAAACAAGAATTGAAAGAAACGGAAGAGGAACAGAAAAGCAAGATTTCCAAAATAAAATGAAAAACAGGGTTAATAACATTCTTGGTGGGATTATTGCTATCAGCAATATGGTTTCTAACTCACAAATAAATCATAGACCTAAAAGAAAAATTAGAAGATATAGAACATTATCAAAACAAGCTATGAAAGAATATGCAATGAGAAAGGCAAATTCTAGTAGTTTTGATTGGTTTGAAGATGAGGAAGAACTTTAAAAAAATATTATAAATTACTTTACACTAAAGTATTTATTATTGTATAATTTTAGTAAAATAACTACTAATTGGAGGTAGTAATGAATTATATAAAAAGTAATGAACTAGATTATGAACATACTTTTTTTCATTTCAGTCGAATAGATAGTAGAGAAAGTATAGAGAAAAATGGCCTTCAAGCTGTAGCAGGAGGCGAAAATGAGGCTGGGAATGACAAAGAAAATTCAACAATATATTTTTCATATGGAATAGATGGAATGTTAAAAGCTATAGATGTATGGATAAAATGGGAATACACTAGATTAGCTAAAAAAAGTCAGTCAGAATATATTCCGCCATATAAATCCATTGATAAAAAATTAATGGATAAAACTTATGAGAAAATATATAAAGATTTCAAAGAAAGAATGTATTTTAAAGTTGATTTAAAAGAAGGGGAAGATCCAAAAACAAGCGATTTTTCTTTTGACGAAATTGATCAAAAAAAGATTGATGATTACGAACGTTATAAAAGAGAAATGCAGAAATATGAAACTGGTCAACAGAAATGGAAACCAGTGTATCCAAACAAAGTAATGCAGTGGATGTACGGCTCTTATAGTGATTTCACATCATTTAAACAAGATAATTGGAATATGAATACTCATATAGGAGAAAAAACAATATCCTCTGACAGACTTAAGATTATTGAAACCAGTCATGGAAGAACTGATGCTTTATCCTTTGCAATTGAAGCTTATAATAATTATAGAAATAAAATGCGAGATGTAGATTTGAGTAGATTAGATGATTTTATGAAATATGCACAAGAATTATATAAAAATGATAAAGATTATGAAGAAAATGCTCCAGATTTAGGTAGACGTGCAATATCAAAAGCTGAAGAGCAAAAATATCAGAAAACAAACCACATAAAAACACATGCTGGTGGTTGTAGAATGAGCTTGCTGAAAAAAAGCACTTCATATATAAAAACAAAATATAGAGAATTATTAGGAAAAGCTATAGATACTATGAAAGGATTTGATGTTAGTGGTAGATAAAAATTATGCTATTGCTATGTCAGAATTACTATATTTTCTTAAAGGTTTTTCTGATGAAGAAGTAAATAAAATACCAAAAAAGTTAATGAATTTTTTTAAAGAAAATGCTGATTCATCTTATAAATGTAATTTTGATTATAATGCTAATATAGAAGATTTAAAATTAAAAGATGAAACCTATGGATTAATTAGTATGATTTGTTATAACTATTGGTGTGAAACACCAAAAGAAAAAAAGCAGTATTTAAATTTACTAGAAGAAAATGAAAAAAAATATCAAAAGCATATTAGTGAAAAATATAAACTAGACAATTTGTTTGTTAATAAAAAAAATGAACATGATGAAAAAACACAATTGGCAGTGGTTAAATATGATAAAGAAAAATGGTATAAAAAAATTATCATGTTTCTAAAAAGATTATTACATAAGTAATATTATAAATCTTTAAATTTTTTAATGATTAATTATATGCTAAAACTTGAATGCAATTATTACATTCAAAATATTTTAGCTGAATGCAACATTGAATGCAGTAACACAAATATAGAGGAATTTTGAAAAAGTTTGAGAAAAGAAAAAAGGCTTAAAATAGCCTAAAAACAAATTAAGAGACTTGTAAAAAGTCTCTTCTTCTGGTCGAGGTGACTACCTCGAAAAAGCATATATCCATTGCAATTACTGCGTTTTAGGCTTTGCCCTTTTTCTTGAAATTTGACTTTGAAATTTTTTCTTATTTTTTTATCTTTATAAATTTTAAATTTCTCTTTAAATCTCACTTATTCCATCTGTTACATAATTAATATATTTTTCTTTCTCTTTTCTTTGATAAAAGTTAAATACTTTACCATATTCATTAATGGTTGTCTGAATATCATGATGTCCCATTAAGGTTTGAAGTACAGGAAGAGAAATACCTGCTTCAATACATCTTGTTGCAAATGTATGTCTTAATCTATGAGAACTAAATTGTTTCCAATAGCTTAAACCAATTTCTTTTGCAACTCTTTTTAAATAACTATTTACACTACTTTCTAAAATAAGTGAGCCATTATCTTGACAGAATAATAATTTTTCTTTGTTATCATCATTTGCTTTAGCTATTTCTAAAGCTTCAATAACATTATTTTTAAAAACATCATTAATTTGTACAAGCCTTGCACCGTCTTTTGTTTGAGATAAAGAAGAATCATGTATGTAAGGTTTATGATTTTCATCATGTGTTAATATTTTGCTAACATGAATTATATTGCTATGTAAATCAACATCAGAGATGTTTAAAGCAATAGTTTCTCCTAATCTCATTCCAGTGTACAATTCAATTAAGACAAGATTTCTATATGGATGAGAGTGATTCATTAAATATTGTTTAAATCTTTTTTCTTCATCAAATGTCATTGGATTTACTTGTTTTGTAGCAATTTTGCTTTGAGTTTTTTCAATTTTATTAAATCCTCTAAAAAAGTTCTTTTTGATATAATCATTTTCTTCAGCATAATCATAAATCCTTGCAAGCATTCCATAATCTTTTTTTATTATAGAATTAGATTTATCTCGCTCATCTTCCAAAAAGTCTTCAATATGCTCTCTTTTAACTTTTTCAATAGGAATATTTGAAAACTCATAAGCTTTTAACCTTTTTAAGGTGCTCATATTAGTTCTATATGCATTTGTACCAATTTTACCTCTTGATTTTTTTATTTCTTCCATTTGATAACCTAAACTATAAATTGTAACCATTGATTTTTCTATAATATTTCTAGGAAGACCATTTCTTTTTACTTCATCTTTAAATTGATACAGTCTATATAAAGCCTCATCTTCTGTTTTACCAGAAAAAGTTTTTTTAATCTCTTTTCCTGTTTGAGGACTTCTTCCTAAATTTAATATTGCTTTACTACAATAAGAAATATAATAAATATCACAATGTTCACTATCAGTACAATTTTTACATATAGAGCATTTAGTAAGTTTTTTTCTGTTGCTACAAATTGACCTATCCTTGCATTTTTTACAAGTTGGACAGATAGGTAATGAATTTACTTTTTTCTTTGTTTTTACTGGATAAGTTCCAACTGTAATTCCTTTTGAGTGTTGCATTTTTCCTCCTTACTTTAGAAGGAACTCCCTTGCAATAACTCTTGCGTACCTAATAAAATTATATTATTTTATCGTGATATGTAAGGGTGTTCCTGTAAATAGTTAGTTTTTAAAAGTTATAGTTTTAATTAAAACATTTCTTCACTTTGGCTGTTTAAAGTATGTTTTTCACTTAAAAATTTTTCTAAACAATCAGCTTTTACCCAAAAGGCTCTACCAATTTTTATGCTGGGAAAATCTTTTGAATTGAATAATTCTAAACATTTAGCATTACCTAAATGAAGAAGTTTTCTAACATCTTCTGGTGAATACATAACTATATTATCAAGTTTTTCCATAATCACACCTCCTCTAACTTGTTACTTTTATAAGTACTTTTTCAAAATGTTTAAGTTAAATTCTATGTGATATATGCACCCTGTGAGTCAGAATTTAACATAACATTTTGATGTTGTCAATGGATATTTTGAAATTTCCTTCTACATATAACAGCACTTAAAATTTGAAAAAGGATACATTTATTATTAAATTTTTTCCTCTTCTATAAATAAACAGCACTTTAAAATTCTAAAACCGGGATAAGTATTTTAAATTTTAAAAAAAATTTTTAAATATAAAAGCTAAACGTAATTAAAAATACTAAAATAAAAGTAAAAAGGTTCATTTTTAGAAACAAATTAAGAGAATAAATTTGTACTTTTACAGACTAATAAAACAAATTATATAGAATAAAATTGGAACAAATAAATTACTTATTAAAATTTAATTGGTAAATTATTTGGTACAAAAAGAACTTTTTATGTACTTGAATTTCTACTTTTTAAAAGACCTAAAATTTATGAAAAAATCAATTTTTTGTCCTAGCAAGCACTGAATCTGTTCACACGGATTCTATTCAATGGGATAAAATCCCAAACCCTGAGTGGAAAAATTTTTGTAGTTTAATTCGCAAAAATCTATTTATAAATTTAGAAAAAAATGTTAAAATGACTATGATAATTTAAGATAGAAAAATAAATATTTAGTGTGCATAAATTTTATAAAGTGTAGTGCCATAAACGAATAATATTGTAAAATATTTTTATTTGAAAGTGAGATGATACATATTGAAAAATTTGATTATTTTTAAGAAAATAACTAATGAAAATTTAGAACTGGCTTGTAAAATTCAGAATGAAATATTTCCGGAAGAAGATGCTAGAATGAATTTTATAGAGCAAATAAATAATGATCCTTATAGAAAGGAAATGGATTATTATATTGTTTATAAAAATGACATTGCTGTTGGAGTTACAGGTATATATTCATATCACGAATATCCTGAAACGGCATGGCTAGGATGGTTTGGTATATTAGAAAAATATAGACATAATGGAATAGGTGGAATTACTTTAGATAAGACAATAGAATTAGCCAAAAAGAAAGGATATACAAATTTTAGATTATATACAGACGAATTTGCTAAAGATGCTCATAGATTATATGAATCTAGAGGATTAGAAAAAGAATTATATGACAATCCTGATGACAAAGATAATTTTATTGATGCAAAAATATTTATTTATTCAAAAAGTTTAGACAATAAACCAGTAGAAAAGTGGGATAATAAAATGTTAGGACTAAAAGAACAATCTAATAAAGAACATAATTGAAATATAAATTATATATTAAAAAGTTTTAATAAGTGTAAATAGTTTCAATTGATACTTTAATAAAAAATATTTAGTGTTAGATTATTTGGTATAAAATAACCTTTTATGTTCTTGTATTTGTACTTTTTAAAATACATAAAATTTATAAAAAATAGTAGTAATATTTTAGGAGGGTAGTATATGAGTTATTATATATTTTTAACAAATAAAGGCAGTACATATCAACCATATTCTGAATCGATTGAACCAGATTGCAATAATGCACAGCTTATAGGAATTTCTTCTAGAGATAATGAAGATGCAGCTTTTAAAAATTTAAAAAAAGAAAAGATACATTTTTCTACAATGTCTTTTAATGACGTGTATTGTTATAAATTAGATTCAGACAACATTATCAAATACTTTAAACTAAAATAATCATAATTTTAAAAAAATTAAACTAACCGCCACCAAAACTATTGACTTATGGTGGCGATTAGTTTAAAATATATATGGTGGTTTATTATGATATATACATATAAAGAATTATTATTAAAATATAAAAGTGCATATCAAATAGAAAAAGCTGTTAAAAATGGTGAATTTTATAAAATCGAAAAAGGAATATATTCAGATATTCCTAGTGCACATTATCTAGCAGTCATAATGAAAAAATATCCATATGGAGTATTCACCTCTTATTCAGCTTATTATTATCATAATTTGACAGATGTAATTCCAAATAAGATATATTTAGCAACGAATAGAAACGCAACAACAATTACATCAAAAAAAATACAGCAAATTCGTATGAAAGATGAATTATATAATTTAGGCAAAACTCAAATTGATTATGATGGAATTAAAATAAATATTTATGATAAAGAAAGAATGCTAATTGATTTAGCTAGAAATAAAAATCAAATTGGATATGATCTATATAAAGAAATAATATTTAATTACAGAAAACTGGCAAATTCATTAGACACGCAAAAGATAGAAGAATATTTACAATATTTTATAAATGGAGATAAAATTTTTGAAATAATACAAGATGAGGTGTTTTAATGGATATTTATGAATTAGTTAATAAATATGTAGAAGCAGGTTATTCTGAAGATGACGCAATTCCAAAAGTTGCACAAGATATTGTTTTACTTAAAATTGGAAAAAGTAAATATAGTAAGAACATAACTGTAAAAGGCGGAGTTGTAATGCATAATATATCTAAAGATATGCGTCGTGCAACAAGAGATATGGATATTGACTTTATAAAATATTCTTTGGAGGATAAATCAATTCGTAATTTTATAAAAGAATTAAATAATACTGATGATGGCATAAAGCTCAAAATAACTGGGAAAATTGAGTCGTTACATCATCAAGATTATGATGGTAAAAGAGTTTATATAACACTTACTGATAAGAATCATTATTCAATAAGTTCCAAACTAGATATTGGAGTACATAAATATTTTGATATGGAGCAAGATGAATACTATTTTGATTTTAACATAATAGATGAAAGTGTCAGCTTACTAATAAACTCAAAAGAACAAATAATTGTTGAAAAACTAAAGTCTTTATTAAAGTTTGGTATTACTTCTACTAGATTTAAAGATATTTTTGATTTTTATTATTTAATTAATAACGAAAATTTAAATAAGGACAAGCTTTTAAAGTACATAGATATATTGATTTTTCAAGACGAAAATATGCGAGAAAAGTCATTGGAAGATGTAAATAGGAGATTATCCAGTATTTTAAATAATAGCAGATTTCAGTCAAGAATCAATACAGCAAATAACAACTGGTTGGAAATACCGATAAAAGAAGTTATTGATAGTGTGTTAGAGTATTTTGGTGGTTCAATAGCTATAACTAAATAAGTAAAAATAAATATATATTTATAACAAATTATAGAGATACTTATCATCCAAACTACAAACAAATAGAAGTAAATTGTATTAATTCATAATTTTTAGTGATTACATTTGAAAATGACGAAGATGAATTTTTTAAAATTTTAAAAGTAAAACCACATATTAAATAGGAACAACTTGTAATAAGTTTTACCATTATAAGCCAGATTTAGAAACATTATAAAACACCTTAAATTGAAATAATAAAACATAAAAAGGAGAAATAGTATGTACATAGATTCAATTAATATATATAACATTGGCCCAATTGACAAATGTATAATAAAACCTAAATTTGATGAAAGAGGTAATCCATATCCTATAGTTATTATAGGTGATAATGGAAAAGGAAAAACTATACTATCTTCATATATAGCAGATGCAATAATTGAGTTAGCTAAAAGCCACTCAACATATGATAATGTAGTGGAACATGAAGGGGCATATTATAAAATTATAGGGCAAACAAATATAAAGAATGGTAAAAATTATGGAGCAACTATTTTATCTTTTAAAGATGATGATAAAAGTTTTACTTATATAGAAAAAGCTGGAACTGTAAATCTAAATGAAATAAAGAAGGATTTAGAAATACTTCAAAATAAAGAAGGTATAGAGCAAAGATTTACTAACAAGGAACATATCAAAGAAATTTTGAATATAAGCAATAAAGAAGAAGTAGAAAAATATTTTAAAAATAATGTACTTTGCTTTTTTCCATCTTATAGAAGTGAAAAGCCAGTTTGGATGAATGAAAATGCAATAAAGTATAATGAAATATATGATCATGAAAAATATAATGGTAAACTGAATAAAGAAATTATTATAGATCATTCTGAGGAAAGAAATACACAATGGATAAATTCAGTAATTGTTGATTCATTAATTGATATAGTATCCGTTTCAGAACATAATTATAATATTAATGGAAATGTTGCAAATCAACAATTATTAAGAAAAGCAAAAGAAAATTTAGAAGTTATATTAAAAAATATATTTAAATGCAATAGTGTTAAATTGCAAAAAGAATATAGAAATCAAACTAATGGATTTAAAATAATTTGTAATGAAATATTAAAAAAAGAAGGAAGTTGCATCACTTCAAAAAATACAGTTGTTAATAGCTTAAAACATTTTTCTTTAGGACAAGCAGTATTATTTAATATGTTTGCTACAATAATAAGACATGCGGATATAAATGACATAATGAAATCTATAAATCTTTCTGATATAAGAGGAATAGTTGTTATAGATGAGATAGATATGCATTTAGATAGTGAGATGCAATATGAAGTATTACCTAAATTATTAAAACTTTTTCCAAAAATTCAATTTATAATTACTACACATTCCCCATTATTTTTATTAGGTATGGATAAAGAATTAGAAAATAAGTATATGCTTGTAGAAATGCCTAAAGGAATAGAAACTACTACCGAAAGATTTTCAGAATTTGAAAATTCATATAGATATTTAAATGCAACAAAAAAACATGAAGAAGAAATAAATGCTATTTTAGAAAAGAATATACATAAGATTGAAAGTAGTACTTCTAAAAAAGCTTTAGTTATTACTGAAGGGCCAACAGATTGGAGGCATATAAAAGTTGCGTTAAATAAGTTTAGAAAAAATGATAACAAATATGTAGATTTAGATTTTGAATTTCTTGAATATGATGATAATTTTGGAGAAAGCGAACTAGTAAAAATGAAAGATAGTTTATTAAAACTTCCTAATCAAAGAAAATATATATTAATTGCAGATCGAGATACTAATAATAAAGATATAAAACTATTTGATAATGATAATGGAAACTATAGAAATTGGGGAAATAAAATTTTTACTTTTAGAATACCAGTACCAGAAAATAGAACAGAAACGCCTAATATTTCAATAGAGCATTACTATACAGATAATGAAATAAAAACAACAATATTATGTGATGATTCCATAGAAAGAAGATTATATATGGGAAAAGATTTTAATAAACTAGGATTAAATGTATCTAATGGAAAAAGATGTGATTATAGAAATAAGTGTGGAAGAGATAAAATTACAATACTTTCTGGATGTGGAGATGAAAAGGTTTATAGCATAGAAGATGAAGATGGTAGTACTACTAATTTCGCACTTTCAAAAAAAGATTTTGTAGAAGAAATTGTTAGTGATGATACTAAAAGAATTGGTTACAAAAACTTTTCTTTAATTCTTGATAAAATAGAAGAAATTGTAAGTTTAGATGAGAATAGTGAGCAAAATTAGCTCACTATTTTATGTGTTAAAAATTTACACACCCACTAATTATCTGTACCCCATCAACAAAACCATTTCTATAATATTTCTCATTCCAATAGCTTAGATAATCCATAAAATTCTTATCCAATATTTCTAATTTTTTTTTACATACTTTTGGTTTTGTTTAGGTACATTCTTTAAAATATTTTCAGACAACTCATCAAAATAAATATGGTGTTTTTTATCTTCACCTGTTAAAGTACAAAATACTTCTTGTTCTCTAATACTAAGCCAATCTCTTAATATATCATCATTTACTTCTCTAAAATTATACATTTTTTATTCCTCCTAAAATTTAGTTATAAATTAATTCTTTTAAAACAATTTCTTCAGCAGTATTTTTAAAATTATTCATTAATCTTACCAATTCAAAAGGGCTACTCTGTTTCAACATTTCATCAACATTATTAGCTTTAGCCAAGTTTTTAATTATATTTTTTACATGCATATTTGCTTCTTTATCAATATCTACAATATGTTCTGGCAATGCTCCTTCTAGCATTAACTCTGTATAATAACCTTTTTTATTCCTTTTTAGATAGTCTAGTCTTAAATATCCATATTTTCCAATTTGATAACTATCTAAGTTATTATTTTTTATTGCTACATTAGGTATTAAATAATCTTTTTCTTGATGATATTCTAATTTTTCTCTTAAATTTTCCATATAAAACCTCCTATAAAATTAAAACTATCCATTTCAAAAATTAGAATTTGCATATAATTTGCTCCAATCCATATTAGAATAATCTCTACCATTATAATTTGAATAATTATTCTTTTTATTTAATATATTATTTTTATTTGCATCTGATTTTAAGACCTCCTGAGAGCATAAAAACGGATTTCCTGAAGTCTGATTTTCAGCCTTCCAATTTACAAATTCTTCTTTTATTTCTGATATAGTTTTTCCTACATAAATTTTATTAGGCTTATTTTTTCCTTGCCTTAATTCTCTAATTAAATTAGCTTTAACAAGTTCTTTAAATGCAGAACATAAAGATTGTTTACCAATATGTAATTTCTTTTCTAAATCAATTCTCGTATAAATTACATATACATCTTCATTTTCATCATAGTAATGCAATTTGTTTTTGAAATTCTTGTCTTTGTTTTCATTAGCATAGGAAACAGATAATCTATCACATAAAAGTGCATATAATAAAATTGATGTAGGCTTTAAATCTTTGTATAATTCGTTAGCACAAAGATCTTTATTAACACGATAAAATTCTACTTTTTTGTATTCTTCACTTATTTTATGAGGTACAAAAGTTAGCATAAGTAGTCCTCCTAACCCAGACTGGATAAGGGATTGCTATTCTTGAAATTTTTTGGAAATTTTTTTAGATAAAAAAATAATTTTTGAAATTTGTTCTTGAAATTTTTTTAGCATTTTCAAGAATTTTAGAGAATTTGATAAAATTAAAAGCAGGTGCTGTAATCTTACAGACATCTGCTTTTTCTCATTTTAGACTTTTTTGAAATTTTCTAGAATTTCTTAAAAAATC
>CALXJY010000049.1 GCA_944388755.1 uncultured Clostridia bacterium
ATTTTGAAGATATTAATACTTCTAAAAATAGTTCTACCGTTACGAAAAGTAACATCGGTACACAAAGATGTATCTGAGAGACTAAAGAAAATAAATCCAAGCTTGGCAAAAGAAGTTAGAAGAATTTTAGATGAAAACAAAGCAGAAAGGCATATAAGAGGAGGAATGGCAACAAAATTAAAATATAGCCATTTACAGAAACAAAAGAATAAAAACAACAGTTGAGATTTTATCTACTTGGAATATTGCATATAGACACAATTTTTCTATAACACAATAAAGCGACATATAAGTAATCAAAAAGATAAAATACTTATATGCCGTCTTTTATTAAGCTTGAATAGCAGAAGTCAATGGTGTATTAATAGAATGTTTTTTTCTTTTGTTTTCTACAGGAGGTGGGATAAGAGGAGAATAAGAATGACCATCATAAACCTCAACCTCGACCGTTCTAGTCAAAACATCTGTATAACTATAAGTCACACTACTATTATTTTCTTCATATCTAACAACGAAAATGTTTGGATATGCCTTTTCTATTGTAGCTTCTTTTTCAAAATATTTACTTCTTCCTAAAGATCCCTTAACAATTATCTTTTGTCCGATTTTATCAAAGATGTCTGTTTTTAGATTTGTTATATCTGATTTACAAATCATGCCATCACCTACTCCCTTAAGATAAATGAATTATAGCATTTTGAAAACAAAATGTCAAAAGATGTAGAATTAAGTAAAAGACTTAAAACCCTTGTATTTAAAGGGTTTTAATAAACAAAAGAGACAATATTACAATTAAATTACATCTTTGTTACAAAAATGTTACAGGACTAGACATTTTACCATTTGCACCAATTCCATCAACACCTCTCTTACCATCTCTTAAGTCACTAACGAGATCATCAATGGTAACATATTTAGTATTTTCAGTAAAAGCAACCTTTTCAGCGATTACAAGAGGATCTAAAAAATCAATTAAAATACGAGCAGGGGAAGAGGCAAAGTTAGCTCCTGCAGAAATTAAAGCTTCAAAATAACTCTGACAAGCTCCTGCAAAGATAACAGTATTTTTATTAAAATCAGCATCATATCTTCTAGCTTCTTTTACAGTTTCAACAAAATGTCTAGAATTTCTATAATTATATATATCATAATATCCCATATTTCTTTTAATCATACCATCATGACCTGTAATAATCAAAATATCAGGACTATAAATTTTAAGTAAAGAATAAACTGCTTTAGGCTGTTTATACTCAGCTATATTTTTTACAACTGCATTAAGACCAAGTTTTTTATAATAATAATATGACTTGCTAGAATATTTTTTATCTCCATCTGCTGACTGTAGTTTAGTAAACTAATTTATTTAATTAAAAATGTTGCATATAAAGGTATGGATTTTATATTATTCATAAATCCAAAGTTTTTAGTAGAAATTTTTATTGCATATTTGGGATTATATTGTTTAACATATATATTTAAGCTTTTTGACATTACATTATCTGATGCTTTTACTTCTACTGGTATTAATCCATCTTCATTATATAATATAAAGTCTACCTCTGCATCACTTTTAGATTTCCAGTAATATAAACTAATTCCATTTCTTACAAATGTTTGAGCCACATAATTTTCGGCAATATTTCCTTTATATATAAAATCATTATCTAAAAGAATATCAGTATAATTAATTTCTAGTAATGAAGTTAACAATCCAACATCACTTAAATATAATTTAAAATATTCTTCATCACAATATGCTTTTGGAGGAATTTGAATTGTTTTAAGCAAATTACATTTATATATCATCGTACTTGAAAGAAGCCATTGTAATGAACTTTCATAATCTCTACTTCTTGCATTTGAATTTATTTTGCTATATTGAAATTTGTTACTTGCATTTCCAAGTTGTGATGGTATTGATTTATATATTGCTTCTATTCTTGATTTTTCAGTATTATTAAATATATATTGATTCATGTCATTTAGATAAGATACAATTATATTTTGGATAATTCCTTTATCAAATTTGAATATATCTTGATTTACCTCTACAATATTTTCTACAGCTTGTGGCATTCCACCTATACATAAATATAATCTATATAATTTTAATAGTTTTTCGTGTAATGGCTCACTTATTGGTTCCATATTATGATAACATTTATGTATTTCATCTATAATTCCATTAACAGATGTTGCCATTAAAAATTCTTCAAAATCCATAGGAAACATATAAATCATTCTTACCTTTCCTACTGGAAAAGATGAGTGAAAACGATTTATCTTTACTCCTAATAAACTTCCTGCACATATTATTTTATATGGCTTGTCAGATTCACAAAAATATTTTAGATTACTTATTAATTTTTCACTTAATTGAATTTCATCAAAAAATATGATTGTGGAATTTAAATCTATATCCATATTTAATATCCATTGTAATTGTGTGAATTTTTCCTCTGTAGATATTGATTGTTCAAATAATTCTACAATTTTGGGGTTATCTAATAAGTTTATATAAATATAGTTTTCAAATTCATTTTTGCAAAATTCGTTTATAATATATGTTTTTCCTATTTGCCTTGCACCAATAACCATTAATGGAGTGTCAATTGAAGTTTCTTTCCATTTTAATAATTCATTATATATTTTTCTTTTCATAAAATCTTGTCCTTTTCATTAAATTTTTTATTCTAAATGCAATCAAAATTGTGTATTATACATATATTATACACCTTTTTTATTTAAATAGTCAAATTTTCTCACGTTTTTTGGAGATATTTTTCAGCATTTTTACACGTTTTTTGGAGTTGATTTTTAGTAAATTTTCACGTTTTTTAGAGATAATTTTAAATGTTTCTACACATTTTTTGGAGATACTTTTTTAATATTCTTATACATTTTTGAAAATATATTGCCTTATTTATACCCAAAAATTAAATCTAATTTCTAATGTTTTATCTTCATTAAAAATTACTTCACTTACTAATTCATTTAAATAATTCATTAAATTGTCTTTATTTTTAAATTCATTAAATTTTTGTATTACTTCATTTTTATTTTTTTCACATATTATTTCTTTAGCTAATTCTTCCTTTTGTTTCTCATAAATTTCTATTTGTTTGTTTAAACTCTCTCTTTGTTTTATAAATTCATCTACTGCTATAATATTATTTGTTTTATTTAAATACAGTTTTTTAATTTGTATTTTCTGCCTCTTAATCTCTTTATTTAGATATTCCTTTTGGTGTTTATGTTTCTTTAGATTTACACTATAATTAATTGCATTTTGGAGAATATAATCTTTTGTTATTTTGTTATTTATAACTTCATTCAGTTTGAAGCAAATTATGTTTTCTATTTTTTTAGTTGATATAATATGTGTATTGTTACAAGTTTTGTTTTTATTTTTTCCGTTTGGGCAATATAGACAAAATGCAACTTTGTTATTTTCTCTTTTTCTACCACTTAGCTTCATAAACTTTCCACATTCTCCACATTTCACGATACCTTCAAGCTTTCCATGATATTCTTTTTTTCTATTAATTTTTTCATTATTTCTTTTTATTTTTTCATTAGCTTTTTTATACAATTCTTTACTAATGATTGCTGGATGTGTATTTAATATAATATCTCTTTTATTTTGAGCTATATAATCTCTTCTTTTTTGTCTGTAATTTTTTTTAGCTGATTTTCTTTTATATGTATTACCAACATAAATTTGATTTCTGATAATTCTATAAATAATACCTGGAGACCACTTATCATAATAGATTTTATTCTTTGATTTTGTCATTTTTAAATACTGTATAGGTGAAAGTATTTTTTCTTTATTTAAGTTTTGAGCTACTTGTTTTCTTGTCTTTCCATTTGCAATATCTTCAAATATTCTTTGTATTATATTTTTAACTTTTTCATCAGGAATCAATGTTATTTTTCCATTGTCTTCTTTTATCTTTTTGTATCCGTATGGTGCTATAAATCCCATATAATAGCCTTGTTCAGTTTTTTGTTTTTTTACTTCTTGTATTTTTTTTGATGTTTCTTTTATATATCTGTCATTCATAATCCCTTTAATTCCAATCATAATATCATCTATATCATTCTTATTTCTATTACTATCGTAATTTTCATTAATAGCAATATATCGTATATTGTGTTCTGGAAAATATCTTGTAATATAATACGTTGTTTCTATATATTCTCTACCTAATCTTGAAAAATCTTTAGTTATTACAGTTTCAATATTTCCTTTTTCCATTTCTTTTAACATTTCTTCAAAAGCAGGTCTTGAAAAATTTATTCCTGAAAAACCTTCATCTATATATTTTCTATGTAGTTCAATTTGATTCTTTTTTGCATATTCTTCTATTAATGCAATTTGATTTAATATACTTTCTGAATATATATTCTCATCATCTTCTTCAGATAATCTTATATATGCACAATTAATTTTACACACTTTTAATCCAATTCCTTTCTTAATGCACAAATTTGGTTGAAAAAGAATTAAATTTTGACTAGGAAAACGAATTTGAAATTTTTGAGACGTACTTTGTGTACGTTGATTAAATTTCAAATGAAGTTTGACGACGTCAAAATTGTAATTATTTTTCAAGCTTTGCCTTCTCTATATTAAAATTTAAGTATACTTTAACCTGTTTATTTTCCATAATTTCAATTTTTTTAATTAGATCTAATAATATTTGTTTACTTGGATTTTTTAATGCTAAAAATTTATTTATTTTATCAAACATCACTTGATGGTTATCTGCTTCTTGCTCATTTTTTTCTATCAACTCTTCAATCTCATTTATTTTATTTTCCAGAATATCTTTATCTTTTTTTAAATCTTGTTTTAATTCTACAAACTCTACTTCAGAAATAATATTATTGGTTTTATCTACATATAAATCTTTCAATGCTTTTTTCAAAATGTTTCTTTTTTGTATATATGTTTCTTTTTCTTTTTCAAAATCTTTTTTACTAAATACATTTTTATTTTGTTCTTGATAAATAGTTTGCATTTCATCTTTATTAGAATATCTTTTTAATATATTTCTTAAATAATCAATAACAATTTTATTTAATTTTTCCTCGTTAAAATAATGTAAACTACAAACTCCATTTCTATATCTTATATTACTTGTACAGCAATAATAAGTTTCAATACTATCCTCTTTATATTTTCGTTTGATTTTCCTTCTTCTAACAGTCATTGTTCTTCCACAATCTCCACACACAACCAGTCCTTTTAATAAATAATCATATTTTTTATTGCAATTAGCAACATTTTTGTTTTTCATTGCTTGGGTCTTTTCAAAAATTTCTTTACTAATAATTGGTTTTACTGCATCTTCTATTACTATCCATTGCTCTTTATTTAGTTTAATTTTTTTCTTGCTTTTATAACTAACTTTGTCAAATTTTCTTTGTATTAAAATTCCCATGTATATTGGATTTGAAAGTATCTGATTTATAGTGGATAATCCCCATAAATTAGTTGTATAAGTTTTCTTAATATTTCTTTTATTATAAATTGATGGTGGTTCTATGTTTTCATCAGATAACTTTCTAGCAATCATTGTTGGAGCCCAACCTTCTAATCTTAATTTAAAGATTCTTTTTACAATTTGACTTGCATATTCATCAATTTCTAATTTACAATTATTATCCTTTGAACGTTTATATCCATAGGCAACAGTACTTCCCATATATAATCCTTGTCTCATTTTATTTTGTCTTACACTCTTAATTTTTTTAGATATATCTTTCAAGTACCAATCATTAACAATTGTTTGAAATGGTATCATATCTTCTACACCATTTGGATTTAATGTATCAAAGTTTTCTAA
This sequence comes from uncultured Clostridia bacterium, assembly GCA_944388755.1. Lineage (GTDB taxonomy): Bacteria > Bacillota > Clostridia > TANB77 > CAG-508 > CAG-269. The sequence continues at coordinate 5,859 of CALXJY010000049.1, forward strand.
TATTGCAATATACCTAATATTATGTTCTGGAAAATATTTAAACATATAATGGCTTGTTTCTATAAAATCTCTACCTAACCTAGATGTATCTTTAGTGATAACTGTATTTATTTTTCCTTTTCCGAATCTCTTCAATCATTTTCTTAAATTGTGGTCTTTCAAAATTGCCTCCACTATATCCATTATCAACAAAAAATTCGCATTCTCCAAGTTCATTTTTATTTACATAATTTTTTATTAATTCTCTTTGGTTTATAATACTCTCACTTTCTCCCTTTTTCTCATCCTCCTTTGATAGTCTAATGTATGCAGCAATCTTCTCCATATATCATCTTCCTTCCACAAATTAATATATGAAAAAATACCTAACTGAATATAAGTATAACGTGCTCTATACTTTTTGTCAGCCCTTGATTCAAGTATTTTCTAATTCTAAAAATTGTTTGAATAGTTTTAGGATTTTACTTTCTATATTTTCTTTGGTTTCATCATAAATAAATATAACTTTTTCTTCATTCATTATTTGTTCTCTCCAGTCTTCTTTGTAATACTACATATTATGAATTTTGATTTTATTTATGATTCTGATAATTTGTCCATTTTAACCACCTCTATATATTAAAGTCCACTTAATTTTGTAAAATCGGACAAATTGATGGAATTTTTTTGAGTTTTTTGTGTTTTATTATTAAAATTTCTTCATTTTGCACTATTTTTATTTAATAATAAGAACCTGACCCGACATAGCAATCAAAGATTGCAGTCGGGTACCCCAGAACCTTGTTGTCTAAGACAATAAGTAAAAATTTATTCTAAAACATACTACAGACAAAAAAATTAGATAGAGAATACGTTTCTATCTAAAATCATATAAAAATTATACTTATAATTTATTTTACATTATTTAAAATTTTTTAACCTAATCCACTCCATATATATTTGCTATGGAGTGAATTAAGTTATTCGGGAATTATCTTTATTTATATCTGCATCGAATATGCTATATTTTTTACTTTAAATCCAAATTTTTCATATATTTTTATAGCATTTATATTTTCTTCGTTTACTGTTAAATACATATCTGTACAATTATTCTTTTTCGCAATAATTCTTACAAATTTTAATAATTCTGTTCCTATTCCTCTGCCTCTATTTTTTTCATCTACACATATTGCTTCAATGTGTAATTGTTTTCTATATCTCATATTTGGATTATTTTTTTCTTTAATATTAAATATAATGTACCCTACAATATCGTTTTGCACCTTTGCTACAAAAATCTCTTTATTGTCTATTTTTTCTTTCAGTTCTTCTTTTTTTATTACTTCATCTACACTTAGAAATAAATCAGGTCTCCAATTTACATGTAATTCATGAACTTGCTTTGCTAAATTATTTATTTCTATGTTAGGTATTTCAATTATCATTTTTCTCACCTCTATTATTGATTTTTGTTTTTAATGTAGCTTTCTTTAAATTCTTCTGCTAAAATATCCATTTCTATACTATCATAATATTTTCCATTAATAAACTTACATTTTCTTCGTCTTCCATATTCTTTAAATCCACACTTTTGATAGCATTTTAAAGCTCTTTCATTAAAACTCATCAAATCAAGTTTTATATTATTTAAATTTAAATAATTAAATCCATAGTCTAATATAAGTTTAATTGCTTCTGTTCCATAACCGTGACTTCTATATTCTTTATCTCCTATAAAAATTCCAAGTGTCGCTGTTCTATTAATACCATCATAATTTTCTAACCCTACTGTTCCAATAAGTTTATCATTATCAAGTGTTACAATAAAAAAATTATAATTTTTATCAATATTTTCTTCAAAATATTTCTTTTCGCCTTCTATTGTTGTTATATAAGCACTTCTACCTGTATAATCTGTTATTTGAAAATCGTTCATCCACTCTGTAAATTTTTCTACCTCTTCAGTATTTCTTGGTGATAAATAAATTCTTTCTCCTATTAGTTTTTTAAAATATTTCATATCAAAATTCCTCCTATAAATCAAATTTTTCTTTTATCATTTTTGCAACTTCTTTAGCAGATATGTTTGTATTATCTATTTTTATAAAATTTTCAAATATTTTTTCTCCTTCACCTGGCATAGAATTTAATCTATGTCTTTCAAGAGACCTTAGCAAATCTTTTTCACTCCATTCTAAATCTCTTTTTGATTCTTTATATTTTAGTCTGTTTTCAGTTTTATTTCTACGTAATCTTTCTTCTAATGTAGTTTCTAATTCAATAGTATAAGTTTCATCAAATAAATCCATCCATTTATCTGTTTCTTCCTTTTCTTCTTCAAAATCATTTTCAAAGTCAAAACAACCTGTAAATATAATTCCTTTTTGATTGCTTTTTGCAAATTCTTTAAAAATCTCATATCTAATAATACTATTTATCTTTCTAAAAGCTTCTTTATCATAATCAAATATTAATCTGACCATTTCTATTGTCATATGATTATATAATAATTTGTATCCTGTTATTTTAGCTAATTCTTGACCTACTGTCATTTTCCCAACTGCTTGAGGCCCAATAATTTGTATAAATTTTGGCATTATTCATCACTCCATTCAATAAACTCTTCTTTTAATAATCCTGTTACACATTCATCTACATATTCATTTGTTGCTAAACATAGGAATTTCTTCCTTCTTATTCCCTCATCTTTGTAGCCTAATTTAATTTGCATTTTTCTTGATTTATCATTTCCAGGAAAATATCCATTTTCTATTCTGCGTAATCCGAGTTTTTCAAAACAATATTTAATCCTAGTACTAAAGGCTTCTGTTCCATATCCATTTTTTTGATATTTTTCATTTAACCATATTCCACCACCAGCTGTGCCATCTTTTTTATTTATATTGGCAATTTCAGTTCCTCCAATCACTTTATTATTTTCTTTTAATACTATCGCTAAGCATATTTTCTCTTTTTCATTTTGATTCTTTGCCCAATTAATAAAATTTTTAGCATCATTTTCTGTATATGGAAAAGGTACTCCTGCCAGCCATTTTGAAACCTCTATATTATTTAATCCTTCAACCAAATCATTTACATCTCCATCTTGCCAATTTCTTAAAATCACTCTCTTACTTTCTATTTTCATTTTCAAATCACTCCTTTTACTTTTCTTCTCATCTTATAACGTGTCTCTGTTTCTTTATATATTTTAAATTCTACTTTTTATAAAAAATAAGCCTTTCAAAAAAATCTTTTAAGACTCCTTTGCAAGACTTACTATATCTTACTTTATAAGTGTAGGTAGCTATCTATATTTTATACTACCCTTTACAGCTCAAGCTATATTGCTCTATGTAAACTCTTAAATATGTTTCTTATTTTAGCATATTTAGTAATTTTTGTCAAATATGAAAAAGTCAAATTTATTTTAGTAAATTTATTGTAAATTTATTTAACCTTTTCTTGTTACCAATATAATTGTTACTATAATACAAAAAACTGGCAACTAATTATTTCTAACTAGTCGCCTTTCATAGCAATTCAACTGGAACTTTCGTTCCTTTCATAGCAATCTCTATGATTACTCTCTAATACTATGATACTATATTTTATGCGATTAGTCAACGATTTATTCAATAAAATTTTTATATTTTCGGAGTAGATTTGTTTGTATTATTAAACTCTAGACATATTTTATTGGATATACTGTCCATATAATTCCCATCTAATGTTCCTATCGTTCCAGAAAAATTCAATCTTAATATACTTACCTTTTTCATTCTTGTAATCCTTGCCCATCTAAGCATTTTCTTAAAACCATTTATTTTATCTAGTTCAATTATCTCTGTAAGTTCATTTTTCTGTTTTTTAGATTCTTCTATTGTAATTTTTTCATCTTCCAACTCTTTTTCTATTCTTATATATTCTATCGGTTTTTTTGATGATATAGGCAAAACAAATAAATCTTTCTCAAAATTTTTTAATATGACAGCTGGATGCATACCACCAAATTCATTTCCAACATTAAAACCAAAATCTATCCATACAACATTTCCTCTTTTGAATAAAACATATTTCATAAGTATTTTTATATCTTCCACAGATATTTCTTGATTATTAAATATATATTTATTATCTTTAAAAATATAGTTTGATTTTATAATAGATTTAACAATTTTGTTTGATTTATTATAAGTATATTTGCTAATAACATAATTTTTTAGAGTATATTTAGCTATTTTTCTATAAATATATTCTTCGTCTTGTTCTTTCTCTATTTTTTCTGTTTTATCCTTAATCCAAGTAAAATATAGTTTTCCTCTTTTTTGATCTACTTTTTTATTTAATGACTTTCTAAACTGTCGTAATTTTTTTAGACATTTAATATAAGATTCTTTCACCTGATCACACTCCAAACATAAAAGCATTTTGTTTCTATATTATATCAAACATTTGTTTTTATTTCAAGTAATTTTATTAATTTCTAATAAAATAATTTGTAGATTATATCCAATTTTCTTGTAGTTTTTTATTGTTATTATTTATGCAATACTTTAAAAAATTTTATTAATTGCACTTTTGCAAAAGGCAGGAGAGTGATATAGAGAGTATCTCACAAATACTTAGAAAGTCAAGCTTTCTAGTCCTCTGTTTTTAGCGAAAATATACAGAGAAAGTACAGAGTTCCCACTTCGGGATATTGTTAATTTTTAATTAAATTTCATTCTTTTTACTTGAATTTATAACACTTTTATAATAATAACTAATAAAGTCACTAATTTCCTTATTCGTATTTTCATATTCAATTTGTTTGTTTTTACACAACTTATATATAT
>CALXJY010000050.1 GCA_944388755.1 uncultured Clostridia bacterium
TTACCAATAACCTTTTTACATAGATTTGTGCCCAAATGGTGCCCAATTCATTTTATGTAACTTCAAATGGGCAAAAATAAAGAGTCCACAATCTCTTGCGACTCTAGTAAAATCTTTGGTTGCGGGGGAAGGACTCGAACCTTCGACCTTCGGGTTATGAGAAATGGAATGCATTTCTTCTTTTTATTATGTTTTAAAGAGTGCTATACTGTAATTATTTATTAATAATTCTATTATTTTTAGGTCAGTAATGGTATTTTTAGTGGTAAAACTTCTTATCCTTCATATTCGATATTATTTTCCTGACACCATTCTATTGCCATATTTTTTAGATACTCTTCTCTAAAATTATAGTAATCATTTTCTATTCTAAACTTCCTTAATGTTTCTTTAAATCTCCTATATTTTCCTTTGCCATAAAATGCCTCCTCTAATTCTTCTTGTATATTTTCATTTCTTATTTCATCAATATATTCTTCTATCAATTCTGAATCATGAAATACATATGAACTTGGTAAATAATAATATCTTTCTTCTTCATCTTCCTCTATTTTATCAGTTAATTCTTCATATTCTTGCATTGACATTATATTAAGATCTATAAAAATGAAATTATTTTCCTTTTTATCATATACAATATACTCATAATTCTGTATTTCATCAAACATATAAACTAATTCATCTAATTTAATTTTCATGTTTTTTACTCCCTCCTTACTCTATAATCTCATATCCTGCAATTTTATATCCTTTTAATCTTTTATTATACATTTTTTCTAGAACTTTCATATTATCTAAATAATCATACACTATTACTTTCTCTTTATCTTCATGATCTCTATGCAATCTTCCTACATATTGTATAATTCTTCCTTTCCATGAAACCGGCATGGTTAGAAATAATGTATCTAATCTACTATCATCAAATCCCTCTCCTATTGAACTACTTGTTGCTAATATTATCCTTGGTTTATTGTTTCTATCCGCTTCATCTATGACATCTTGAATCTCTTTAATTTTCTTTTTTCCCATATTTCCCTTATATATTACCACTGGTACATTTAAACTTTCTAAACTTTCCTTCAAAATTTTTAAATGTTCTACTCTTTCAGTTAAAACTATAGGAACTCTTGCTTCTAAAATACATTTATTTATATCTTCTATTATCATGCTATTTCTAGATAGATTATGGCACATATCATTAAGAATTTCTGAAATTTGTATTTTATCTTTTTCTTCAGTTGGAATGTATTTATAATTAGTCTTTTTTACAATTACAGTATGTTCCATTTCTTTATTTTGTTTTAATTCTTTATTAGGTACCCTAACTCTTATATCACCACACTGCATATATATTATTTTATGCCATCCATCTTTTCTTGTTGGTGTTGCAGTTAGACCGTATACATGTTTACTTCTTACAGCTTTTAACACTTTTTCAAAGCTATATGCAGCAACATGATGGCATTCATCTACAATTACTAAACCATAATCTCTAACTAATTCTTCCAAATTATCTTTTTTAAATAAAGATTGAAAACTTGCTACATCTAATTTTCCATTTGGCTTTTCTTTACCGCTACCAATTTGTCCTATTTCTTTTTTATTTATATTTAAAAAATATGATAAACTTTCTTTCCATTGTTCTAACAGATTATTTCTATTAACTATAACTAATGTATTTGTTTTTAATTCTGAAATAATTTTAGCTCCCACTACTGTTTTTCCAAATCCTGTTGTAGCACATAATATTCCTACATCATGTTTTAGCAATTCTTTCATTGCTTTTTCTTGCTTATTATTTAACTTTCCATTAAACTTGTAGTCTGTTTTAATTCCTTTTTCTCTTATATCTTTTATTATTAAATTGACATTGCTTTTTTCACATATTTCTGAAACTTTATCTATACAACCTCTTGGCAATTTCAAGAATCTTTCATCTTCTTCAAAACAGCTTATTATTCTAGGTGTTGTTTTATAAAATATTGGCATTCTTAATTTTTGTAATTCATAGAATTTCGGATTAGTAAAACTGGCTAATCTTTTTAAGTAAGTTATTTCATTTGGTAGCAATTTTAATTTTTTAATATATATTTGATTATCAAATATGCACTCCACATTGTTTGTGAATATAGTATCTTTAATATTTTCCTTTTTATGTATTTCATCATCATCTGAGATTTCTTTTATATCAGGCTCTTTATAATCATCTTCTTTGTATTTATCAATAAATGCATATATTTCATCGCTTTTTATTCTTTTTATATTTTTTAAAATATTTATTTGATTCTTCTCTACTTCAAAATATTTATCTACAAAAACTGTATTTCCACTTTTACTGCTTTCACCTTGAAATGGTAAAGCTATTAAATTTCCAAATCCACCTTTTGGCATTGTATCTTGGTTTGGAAATAATCTATCATACGAATCTAAGTCCAAAGATTCTTTTTCCATTGTCTTGGTTAATAATATATTACCCATTTTTCTAGCAATTCTAGCTGGTATACTTTCCTCAAAAAATATCCAAATATGTGCTCCATTTCCTGAACGAGATCTTTCTACATATATTGGTATATCTAACTCATCACATATATTCCAAAAAGCGACTACATCTTTTTCAAAAGTTTTCTTGTCAAAATCTATTGCTAAAAAATTACATAAATCTCCTGGTAATAGTGGATATATTCCTATTGTAATCTTACCCTTTAAATGATTTAATATTATATCCTCTGTTAATGGTTTTAGTTCTCTAAAAGGACATTCATTACATTTTACTCTTGGTTTATCGCATTTATATGTACTAAATTCATTATTACAAACAGGTGTATATCCTGATTTTCCAGTTTTATTATTTGTCCATCTTTTTGCATATAAATCACTTCGTCCTTTAAATACTTCCATAAAGATTTTTACTTTTTCCTCATTAGAAATAACTTTGTTTTCTTTATGTAATTCTTTTTCTTCTAATTTTCCATATATTTTTTCTTTTAATTCTTTGTTTTCTTTCTCTAATTTTTCAATAAGTTTTATTAATTCTTTTTTATCTAAATTCTCCACCAAAGCTCTCTCACCCTTTCTTAATACATTTCTATTATACCTTATTTATGAAATTTTATCAAATTATGTAAATTCATTGATTTATTTAATTTTCTATGTTATATTAATTTTATAATTTGTTTTCACTTAAAGTTGTATAATTTATAATTCTTATTTTTATACAGAACTATATGATTTTCTGTTTAAAAATAAATGTATTTAGGTTTTAGTTTTCAAATATAAAATGCAATACAAATTAGATAAAAAACATAAAATTAAATTTGCGCAATAAGTATCTAATTAATTACTATTCATTATTCTATGAAAGTATAAAAACAATTTTAAAATATTTGGAGGTACATATGGATAAATTCAAAGAAATAAGGCCTGTGGTTTTAGGGCTTGTAATTAAGAATAATAAGCTTTTAGTGGGAGAAGGTTTTGATAAAGTAAAAAAACTAACTTTCTATAGATGCTTAGGTGGTGGAATTGACTTTTTAGAAAAAAGTTCTGATGCACTTAAAAGAGAGTTTAAAGAGGAAATCGGTGCAGATATTGTTATAAAAAATTTTCTCGGTATTTCAGAAAATATTTTTACGTATAATGGAAAAAATGCCCATGAATTAGTCTTTTTTTATTTAATCGATATTTTAGACTGTGATTATAAAGAGGAATATCATATAATTGATGGAGATTCAAATTATAAAGCTAAATGGGTAGATATTGATGAGTTTAAAAATGGCGATAAAATTTTATACCCTGAAGATGTTTTTAACTATATCTAGTGATAGTAGAACAAATCGGAAAGCCTTATAATTTTGCAATAATTTTAATTTTTCTCTTTGGCTTTCCGTTAATTTGTTCTGCGCCAATTTTACGCTAGTAAAATTGTGTGCAATGTGTTTTATCTATTAGAAAAGTCAGTATGACTTTCCTAATAGATAACAAATCGGAAAGCCTTAAAGATTGCAATAACTTTAACTTTTTTCTTTGGCTTTCCGTTAATTCGTTCTGCGCCAATTTTACGCTAGTAAAATTGTGTGCAATGTGTTTTATCTATTAGGAATGTCAGTATGACTTTCCTAATAGATAAAAAATAGGAAAAATAAATTTTTCCTTTGAGAGTTGCTAACGCAACTCTTTTTTGATATACTTCTACTAAGAGGTAATATGAAAGATATTGAAACTATTAAAGAGTATGAATTTTTAGAATTTTATAATAGTAGAACTTTTAATGTCAATTGTTTCAATGATGATGCCTCTTTAAATAAGAATTATAATTCTTTCAAATCTACTGGCATTATTGCTTCTATTTTCGAAGATCATTGGGAAAATACTTATCTTGAAAATAAATCTATTATTGATAAATATCGCCCTAATGCTTCTCAAGAAATTCAGAAAATTATTGATTGTGCTAATAAAAATTTAGGTTGTTCTCTCTATGTTTGTCCTTATTGCAATGACATTGTTTTTGTTGGACATACTTGTAAATCTAGATTTTGCTCTTCTTGTGCTTACAAATACAAGAATACTCATGTTGAAAATGTTCTTCAAACTGCTTATAATTGTAACCATAGGCAAATCTTTTTACTATTCCTGAACAACTTAGAACTTATTTTTTCTTTCCCTTTGAAATATGATGCTCCATCTCCCATTATAGATAAAATGGACTTATTATTTGACTTTATAAAAGTTCTGTAAACATTTTTTTCTTTAATTTTTTATAAACCGTTTCTTTCATCCATTTCTCATTTGAAGTTTTTTCTATATCTTCAATATTTATCCACTTAACACCACTATTTTCATCTTTTTTTATTTTTAAGGTTTCCTTTTCATCTACTTCTAGAAGATATGTTAAGTTTAAGTGTACATGTGATGAAACATATTTTCCATTTTTTATGTGTCCATTGACACAAATAATTTCTAATGAAAATATATCATCATTAAGAACTTTTACATTTTCTACTCCAGTTTCTTCTTTTAATTCTCTAATTGCTGTTTTTAATAAATCTGATTCCCCATCTGCATGTCCTCCTGTCCAAGTCCATGATTTATATATATTATGATATATCATTAGTACTTTTGTCCTGTCTTTATTCACTGCCCATGATGATGCTGTAAAATGTCCAAATTCATTTTTTCTTGTAAGTACATCTTCAAATGTGTCTATATATTTTAACATTAATTTTTTATCTTTTTCTTCTTGTTCATTATATGGTTTATATTTTTCAATCTGATTTCTTAATTCCATAATTTCCTCCAATTTTTAATTTTTTATTTTTTCCAAAAAACTTGCAATTCCATCTTCATCATTAGATAATGTTATGTCTTTTGCTTGTTCCTTTACTTCTTGAATGGCATTCCCCATTGCAATTCCTAATCCAACTTTATTAATTATTGGCAAGTCATTTGTACTATCTCCAAAATATATAACTTGGTTAAGATTGATATTTAAACTTGAGCATAGTTTTTCTAATGCCTTAAATTTATTTGTTTCTTTAGAGTTTATTGCTATCCATTTATTGCCACTATTATTATCTGTATCTAACATTGTAATAGCGCTCACTTTAGGGAAATTATTTTCTATATATTTCTTATTTTCATCTATTTCATCACTGTTTTTTAAAAAAATATTCATTCTTGATATTTTTTCTTTTATTTCACTGATATTATTAATTTGAGTTATATAGTCTTTTTTCTCTACAGCTTCTTTTTTATAAATATAATATTTATTTATAGAACAATAATCAATTTCTTTTGCAATATCTTTAAAATAATTTGTTATATCTATTATAATGTCATTATTAATATTACATATATTGGTTCCACTTTTACTATCTACATGATATATATATGATCCGTTATTTAAAATCAAATAATTAAACATATTTATATCACAAACACTTTTTACACTAGATAAATTTCTAGCTGTTACTCCTACTATTATATGTCCGCTGTTTTTATACTTTAATAATATGTTTTTATTCTTTTCTGTAACTTTTTTGTTACTTGTTAAAAGTGTTCCATCAAAGTCCATAGATATTAAATTATATTTCATTTTCTTCTTATATGATATATCTAATAACTTAAATACACCATATGCTCCTTCCTTCATTTATTTTTATATTAATATACCATATAATTCATAATTCTTCTATAGTTTTACTATAATATGTTATATAGTGTTGTTACAATGAGTAGATTTTATATAGTTTTACATTAAAAACTCTTATCTATTAACTATAGTGTTTTTAAAAAATTAATTTTTTTGTATTATTTTTGTATTTTTAGTTAAAATACTTATATATAATATTTTAGTGCCATAATAATTTTTAGATCTGTAAATTGTAACTAAATGAGGTTACAGCCCACTTGAAACTATCATATATAATTCTTTTGAATACCTAATTTTCTATAAGTAAACTGCAAGCAAAGTGAATCAGAAATGATAGAAATTTTTAAAATTTCTATTGACAAATATGGTATATGTGATGTATAATGTAAAAGTCAGTACATCGCGGGGTGGAGCAGTTGGCAGCTCGTTGGGCTCATAACCCAAAGGTCGGTAGTTCGAGTCTACCTCCCGCAACCAACGAAAAAATTGTTCAAAATAGCTTGTATCTAAGAATACAGGCTATTTTATTATTTAAAATGGATTTTTTTTAATATTAATCAAAAAAACTCATTTTAAAAAGGTAGATAAAAATTATATTTTTACCTACCTTTTTTTAATAGTACATTATTTCTTTCTTAAAGATGTTCTATAAGTTATTCCTTTTCCTAAGTTGACTGTTATTTTTCCTCTTGAATTAATTGTTGTTTTACCTACTTTTTGACTTACTGAAACGCCACTTTTACTGATATTCAAAAAAGTGCCATTTCCTATTTTAATCCGTTTGCGATAACTAAATCCCATATAATTGTCTCCTTTCAAAAAATAAATGTACTTGCTTCTCTCTTAGCACAAGAGAATTTTATAATTAGGAATATATTTATATCATAGCATGTTTTACATAAAAATGCAAATAGATTTCATTTTATGGCTTTACAATTGCATTTTTACCTTATGATTTAATTTGTTCTAGCTTTTGCTACAAATCTTTTGGTAGCATGTGGATTACCATTTTCGTAATAGCATGTTATTAATGTTACTTCTGTATGACCATTTGTTAATTGGCTTGTACAGGAATTATCATATGGATCAATTATACTTGTATCATATACTGAATATTCTAATGTTTGTCCTTCTGTGTCTGTTATTTGTATTATATCACCTATTTTTATTTTTGGTAAGTTACTAAAAAATTTATTATCTTTATAATTATGTCCTAATACAACCATATTGCCTACTTCATTAGGATATGCTCCCCAATATCTGTTTAAAGATATTTTTAGTAGTGCATCAGAACTTGTAGATAATATTGCATATTCTATATTTAGTGTTGGAATATTTAATTTTCCTATTATACTGTATTTTTCCCCATTACTTGCTGTGTATATAATTTCTTCTTTGTTTGTATTTTCTTGATTTGTTTGTTGTGTTTGTTTTTCTTCTTCTGTTTCGTTTGTACTTTCTTTTTCTTCTTTTATTATAGTTCCTATTTCTTGAATTGGTTTTATTTCATTTTCTTTGTTTTCTGATGTTTGTATTTCTTGATTTTCTTCTTTTGCATATATTTTGAAATAAAATATTGTAATTGTAATAATTAGTATTAAAACTATCCCACATGCTAAAAATAGCTTATGCTTTTTTCCATTGTTATTTAATTTATATTTATAAGATTTATTTTTATGTAATCTTTTATTCATAAATTCTCCTTATTTATTAGCTTTTTCTATTAATTTTAAAATAGAGAAAGTATCGGCTACTTTCCCCTTTTATATATGTAAATTTTATATTCCTTTTAATTTATTATATTTTATATATGCTAATATAGAACCTCCAGCTACTGCAATTATTGCAATTATAATTCCTGCATTAATTCCTGTTTGTGGTAGTTTTCCTTTTGCTACAGTATTATCTTTTCCGTTTGTTGTGCTAGAACTTCCTTTATTTGTTGTTCCATTGTTACTTGCATTGTTGTTATTTGAGTTATTATCGTTGTTATTATTATTGCTAGATTTTTCTGTTACTGTAACTGTACATGTTGCTTTTCTATTTCCATCTTGTGAAGTTGCAGTTATTACAGCTGATCCTAATTTTTTTCCAGTTACTTTTCCTGCATTATCAACTGTTGCAACAGACTCGTCACTAGAACTCCATGTTACTATTTTGTTTGTAGCATCTGATGGGTTAAATTCGATATTAAGTGTTATTGTTTCATTTAATCCAACTGTTCTTGTTTTTGGTAGAGAAATTCCCTCTAGTGCTATTTCTGGTTGCAAATTATCTATTAATATATATCCATATATGTCTTTTATATTTTCTCCTGAGAAATATACCCACATATAGTATAATCCATAATCAGGTGCTGATATAATGTTTTCTGGATTACCAAATCCATTCATACCACTGGAATCATGTTCATTCCAATACGTCCATGTACTCCAATTTGAATTTGGTGGTGTTGTTTTAAGTGTGTTTTGTAGTTCTAATACATTACCATTTTTTTCTTTTATTTCTTTATATTTATTTATAATATTTTGATCTGTTATTTTTTCATATTGGTAATATGCTGTACTATTACCTGCATTTCTTAACCCAACATTAATACATTCACTTGCCGTATTACCGAATTCTTTTCCATTATTTATTACTGTATAATTTGTAACTTGTAAATATGGTATTTTTAGGTCTACACTGTATTTCTCTAAAATTACTGTATCTGAAGTTTTATCTTTTATAGCTACATACCCTGTATCTGTTGCATTTACAACTTCTCTTAATTCTTTTGTTCCAGTTGTTACATTTACAACTGCTGATGTTTCTGTATAATCTGTTATTGCAAACCAATTATTAACTTGTTCTGCAGAGGTTTTTGTAAGACCAAATTCGTATTCATGTGTTTTATCTAAGGTTAAACCTTTAAAATTAAACTTTATGCTTCCTGATGTTCCCATAACTTCTCTTGTTACAGTAATTTCATTATCTGCATTAACTATATTTGGTATAACTAAAAGTGCTACAATTATAAATAGAACTGTTGCTACATATTTTGCTTTTGTCATTTTTTCACCTCCCCTTTATTATATTTTGTATTTTTTATTAAGTATATAACTTAATAAAAAAAAATTCTATTTAAAATATAACACACATGCGAAAAAACTGCAATACAAAAATCAAAAATATATTAGAATTTAAAATCTGAAAAACAAAGAGAATACTTATAAATCAATAAAAAATAAAGATTAAAATTATTATTAAGTTAAATATAATTACAGTTTTTATATCCGTACTTTGACACTTTATAAAAGAAGAAATCCTTTAAAGGTCTTGAAATCAAGGCTAATTTTTTTGTCAAATAT
>CALXJY010000051.1 GCA_944388755.1 uncultured Clostridia bacterium
GCTATCCGCGACTCGAACGCGGGACAACTTGATTAAAAGTCAAGTGCTCTACCACCTGAGCTAATAGCCCATATGCATTACTTAGAACGCTTCTATATTTTAATATATTTTTGAGCACTTGTCAATAGTTTTTTGAAATTTTTTTGTATTTTTTTGTCTACATTATTTTATCAGTATTATTATACATACTTTTTTACTATTTGTTTAGTTTTTCTAATATTTCTTCGACATCCATTCCATGTACTTGACATGCTTCTTCTAAAGTTTCCATTTGTGAAGCTGGACATCCTATGCAGTGCATTCCTGATTCCACTAAAACCTCAGCTTTTTCAGGTGCTTTTTCTAGTAATTCTCCTATTTTTGTGTCTTTATTGAATTCCATTTTTTCCCTCCTTTTACTTAATTTTTGATTGTTATGACTATTATATGTGCTGTAATATTATAATTGAATGTTATAATTTATTATTATTTTATATATTTTATTTCTTTTTTTTCATTCGTTTTTGTATCAAATTTATAAAATAAATCTGTGTATAACCAATTTGAGTTAATCAAATTTTTCACAATTATATTATTACCATCAATTTTTATTAATAATCACTAAACTTTATTAATTTTATAAATATTTTAACATAATTTTTAAAAAAAGTATAGACAAAATTCAAAAAATATAGTATTATATTTTAAATCCATTGCTTTATCTATTATAAGGAGTGGTTATGCAATTTTTAATTAATTTATTTTTTATTTCTTTTATTATTAATCTTTTTATTACTTTATATTCATTTTATCTTTTTTTTGATATCAAAATTTTTCATAATAAACAAGGTGCTAAGCTTGCTCTTAAGAAGAAATTTGATTCATGAATTCCCAAACATAGAAATTGGAGGTGCTTTATATTTTTAAGCATAAATTTTCTTTATTTATTTGCTTTTGTTTTTTTTTACTATTTATTTATTTGGGATATATCTTTTTCCGCCCTATATATTTAGCTGATGAAATAGTTATAACTTATGGTTTTACTCCTTTTGATATATGTTCTTCTAATCCAAAATTATGGCTTTTTATAAAGAGATTATATATTTTTACTTTTATTTTTTCAGATTATATTTTTTGTCTATTTTTGTATAAACGCTTTTTTACTAAAGTCCAATTTTTTATTCATAGTTTGAAAGAAAACTTTTTTAAGACTGAAGGAAATTCTAACTTAAGTATTTTAAATAAAGGTTTCTCACTTTTAATTGGTAAAGATTTCTTAGGTAATGAGGTTTATTTACCTGAAACTGGTTTATATCAAAACTTTTTGATTACAGGCACTATTGGTTCTGGAAAAACTTCTTCTGCTATTTATCCTTTTGTTAATCAATTTTTAAAATATAATTCTCTAAATACAAAAATAGGTATGCTTATTTTAGATGTAAAAGGTAATTTTTATAAATATGTTTGTGATTGTTCAAAAAAATATAATTTACAAGATGATATAATCGTTATTTCTTTGAAAAACAATATATATTATAATCCTCTACATAAGCCAAATTTAAAACCTCAAGTTTTAGCTAATCGTTTAAAGACTATTCTTACTTTATTTTCTGAAAATAATTCTGAGAGCTATTGGCTTGACAAAGCAGAACAAGTTTTAACAGAATGTATTAAATTGTGTAGATTATATAATAATGGTTATGTTACTTTTTTGGAGCTTCATAAATTAGTTACAGAACCTGATTATTATTTAGAAAAAATTTCTTTTCTTCGTAATTTATTTATTTCTAACAAACTTTCTAATAATCAAATTTATGAATTAAATTCAAGTTTAAATTTTTTTCAAAAGGAATTTAATAAATTAGATTCACGTACTAAAAATATTCTTATTTCTGAAATTACTCGTATCACAAATACTTTTATATCTGATTTTGATGTATATTCTACTTTTTGTCCTGATAAGGATTCTCTTAATTTTCATGGTTTTGAAGATGCTATTTTAAATGGTAAAATTGTCGTTTTAAATATTAATGTTTCTGAATATTCTTTGCTTTCAAAAATAATTGCTACTTATTTGAAATTGGATTTTCAGACTGAAGTTATGTCTCTTTTAGCAAATGGAGTTACTAGAAAAACAATTTTTATTTGTGATGAGTATGACAAATTTTGTACTAAAACTGATGGTGACTTTTTTTCGATGAGTAGGGAGGCTAAATGCATAAATATTGTTTCTACTCAAAGTTACTCTTCTTTAAAAAGTGTTTTAAAAGATGAAGCTAGTGTTAAGGTAATTATTCAAAATTTAGTTAATAAGATTTGGTTTCGTACAGATGATATTTTTACTATTGAAGAAGCTCAAAAGCAGTTAGGGAAAGAAGATAAAGAGAAATTTTCAAAGAGTTTTTCTGAAAGTGCTAAAGAAACTAGATTTAGCTATATTACAAATTCTTTAAATTCTGAAAATTCCAATATTTCTGAAACATACAGTACTTTTACACAAAGTGATTTTATTTTTGATACTAATTTTTTTACACAAAACTTAGAAACTTTCTCTGCACTTGTTTTTTTATCTGATGGTAATATTATCTACAAACCTAAAAAAATACAAATGTTACCTTATTTTTTAAATTAATTATTTGGGAGGTTATTTATGAAAAAAAGATATTTAAATATTTATAAATTTATTTTTACTTTTGTACTAATGATAATTTTCATATTTTATTTTTCAGATGTATATGCTTTAGGTGATCCACAGCTTATTAGTAAAATTAATTCTGCTTTTGAAAAAATTGAAAGTTGGTTATTAAAGATTGCTACACCTGCTGCTGCAGTTGCTGTTGGTACTGGTGTGTTTATGAAAAAATTTAGTTTTGGTGATGATGAGCGTATAAGGACAGGAAAAAAATTAATTAAAGGTTCTCTTTTTTCATACGCATTTATTCTTGCTATTGATTTAATACTTTCTGCTATAAAATCTTTGGTTGGATAATTAATTTTAAGGAGGAGATTATTTTGGAACAATCTCAAATTACAGAAATTATTATAAATACTATAAATTCCATTTTTGAAAATTTACTTGGTTCTATTGATAATAATTTATATAATGTATTAGATAATATGACATTTATAAATTCTAGTATTTTGCATGATAATTATTTTGAAAAAATATTTGGTACTTCAACAACAAATGGAATTTTGTTAATTGCTAATTCATTATTTTTAGGTTTTCTTATTTACTTTGCTTTAAAATATCTTTTATCTCATTTTACATATAGTCAGATTGAAAAGCCATATTCTTTTGTTTTAAAATTAATTATCTATGGTATTTGTATGAATTTTTCTTATTTTATTTTAGAACAAATTTTAGATCTTAATTCTTATATTACTTTAGCTATTGTAGATTTAGGTGACTATTTATTTAATAAATCAATTTGTTTTTCAGAATTAATTAATACTATTAATAATAGTATTTCTATTTCAGGAAATTCTTTAAATATTTTTTCTTTAGATGGTTTGTTAAAAGCAACTTTATCTATGTCATTACTTGGATTAGTATTCTCTTATTCTTTAAGATATATTATGATAAAAATATTTATATTAATTTCCCCTTTTGCAATTTTATCTGCTTCTTTTAATCAACTCTCTTGGTTTTTTAAATCATGGGCTAGGAATTTATTTTCTTTATTATTTATTCAGATTATTGTTGCAATAGTTTTATTAATTTTGTTTTCTATGGATTATAATTCTAATGATCTATTTACTAAATTTGCTTATATTGGTGGAATATATGCTTTAATTAGAGCTAATTCATTTGTTAGAGAATTTATTGGTGGGGTTTCCACAAATATTTCACAGAATGTTAATAGTTTTGTTAGTTTTACTAAATGATTGGAGGTCTTTACTTGAAATTTATTTTTCCTAAAAATTATGATTTTAAGAATAAATTATTTGGTGTTTTAGATTATAGCACAATTTTTATTAATTTTATTTGGTGTGGGATTGTTTTTATTTTTATTAATTTATTTTTTAATAATATTACATTTAAAGTTTTTTTATTTATTTTATTTTGTTTTCCTTTTTTGTTAATAAGTATTTCTGGTTTTAATGGTGAAAGTTTTTTATATGTTTTTCAATATTTATTATCCTTTCTTTTAAAACAAAAATTATTTTTGTATTTTAAAACTACTTCAAAATGAGGTAAATTGTAGATTCTACTAAATTTAAATATTTATTCTAAAAATTTTCTTTATTTTTTATATTGAATTTTTTTTATAAAAAAGATATAATCTAATCACGATTTAATTATATCTTTTGAATGGGGGATTCAATATGAAGTTGGAACAAAAAGAAAAATCATTATTGTTTTCTGAAACAGTTATACCTGATGTTTTTTTTGCTGATTATTTATCTGAAATTCCAGGTGATTATTTAAAAATTTATTTTTATTTGGTTTTTTTATCAAAATATAATAAAGATATTAAAGTTAATGATTTATCTAAAAAATTAAATTTACCTGTAAAATCTATAAATGATGGTGTAAAATTTTTGGAGGAGCATAATTTAATTGTAAAGAAGTCAAATGGTTTTATAATTATTGATTTACAAGAAGCTATGCTTAATCAATTGTATAAACCTAATTTAACACCTTCTAAAGAAACTATTGAGCAAACAGCAAAAAATAAGGCTCGTGCAAAAGCTATTGAGTATATAAATAATATGTATTTTCAGGGTATTATGAGTCCTTCATGGTATAATGATATTGATTTATGGTTTAAAAAATATAATTTTGATGAACAAGTTATGATTGCTCTTTTTGGTTATTGTTATAATCGATCTGCTCTTCATAAAAATTATATTCAAACTGTTGCAGAGGCTTGGGGAGCAAATCAAATTCATACATGGAATGATTTGGATTTATATGATCAAAAAAGAGAAAAACTACATATTATTAAACGTGATATTGCAAAAAAGCTTGGTAAACATTCTTTAACTCAATATGAGGAAGCATATATCGAAAATTGGGTTTTGGATTTTGGCTATGATATGAATATTATAGAAATTGCTTTAAAAAGGACTACTTTGAAACAAAATCCAACTTTTGAATATATTAATAATATAATTACTGATTGGCATGATAGAAATTTAAAAACTGTTGCTGAAGTTGAAGCTTTTTTAGAACAACGTAAAAAGCAAAAAAAAGATGTTAAGGATTTAAAGGCTAAAGTTTCTAAGTCTAATTATAAGCAACGTGAATATGATAATTTAGATTTCTTATATGCAAATGTTGGTATTCAAGAAGGAGATATTAATGGCAAGTGATGTTTTAAATTCTTTGCTTAGAGAATATGAGCAAAAAAGATTAAATGCAGAACAGGATTTAGAAAGGCGTAAGCAGAAAATTTATAATTTATTTCCTAGATTACTGGAAATTGATAATGAATTAAATTCATTGGGAATAAAAGCAACTAAGTCTATTCTGTTTAATCCTTCTTTAAGAGAAGAATATATTAATAATTTAAATGATAAAATTGATAAACTAAAATTAGAAAAAAGAAATATTTTAATATCTAATAATTATTCTGAAAATTTTTTTAAACCTAATTATTCTTGTAAACTTTGCAATGACACTGGCTATATTTTAGATGAAAATTTTCGCACAATTATGTGTTCATGTTTGAAACAGAAGATTTTTAATATTTCTTTCAATAAATCTAATATGTATAATTTGGAAAAAGAAAATTTTGAAAAATTTAATGAATTTATTTTTTCAGATGAAGTTGATTTATCTAAGTATAAATTTAATATATCACCTAGAAAAAATATTTTAAATATAAAAAATAAATGCATAGAATTTGTTAATAATTTTGATAATCCAAATTACAAAAATTTATTATTTACTGGCGAAACTGGTTTACGGTAAAACTTTTATGTCAAATTGTATAGCGTATGAATTACTAAAAAAAGGAAAAACTGTTTTATATCAAACAGCTCCTGTACTGCTTGAAAGCGTAATAAATTTTAAGCTTGGTAAATCTGAAAATTGGGGGGATAATTTGGTAAAATCTATTTTAGACACTGATTTACTAATAATTGATGATCTTGGTACAGAAACAATGAATTCGATGAAACTTAGTGAGCTTTTTACTATTATTAATACTCGTATTTTAAATTTAAATAATAAAATTACAAAGACCATTATTTCTACTAATTTGAGTATAAATGATATTTTTAATAATTATCAGGATCGTATCGGTTCAAGAATAGCTGGATATTATGATATTTACTACTTTTTTGGAGATGATTTACGTTTAAAAAAATCAAAATAGTTTGTTTTGTGATTCTATTTAATAACTTTGTTTGATTTATCTTATAAATTAGTATTTGTTTTTATAAGTACAAATCGGAAGTCCTTAAAATTTGCAATAATTTTAAGGCTTTCTTTTAATTTGTTCTACGCCAAATTTATGAAATAAATTTGTGTGCAATATATTTAATCTATTAGAAAAGTCAACATGACTTTCTTTTGAAAATAAAATTTTATTTTCACTTTGAGTTGTGCAACTTAAAGTTTCATATTATTTCCTAATAGATTAATAAAAAGATTATTGATTTAGTTTTCAATAATCTTTTATTTTGATCTTATATTATCAATCTTCCATTTCAGGTGTTAAAGTTTCTATACTTACTACTTTTCCACCATCTGAAGTTCTCATTAACGTTACACCTTGTGTTGCTCTACCTAATACACTTATATCTTTTACTTTTAGTCTAATTATTGTACCAGTATCTGTAATTAACATTACATCGTCTTCATCATTGGCAATTCTTACTCCTACAATTTTCCCTGTTTTTGGTGTGATTTTATATGTTACTACTCCTTTTCCACCTCTTAATTGTACTCTATATTCATCTAGCTCTGTCCTTTTTCCAAATCCATTTTCCGTAATTGCAAGTAGTGTTGCTTTTCCTCCTCGTATTACTGATTCCATTCCTATTACTTCATCATCTTTTTCTATTCTAATACCTATAACTCCTTGTGCAGTTCTTCCTATTGGTCTCACATCTTTTTCATCAAATGTAATACACAACCCATTTTTCGTAACTAGTACTACATTATCTTCACCATCTGTTAGTCTTACTGCTATTAATTCATCATTATCTTTTAATGTTATTCCTTGCAATCCTGTTTTTTTGTTTGATTCATATTCTTTTAGTGCTGTTTTCTTTATAAGTCCATTTTTCGTACCCATTAAAAGATATTTTCCATCTGCAAAATTTTGTATTGGTATAACTGCAGAAATTTTTTCTCCTGGATCTAGACTTAGTAAATTAACGATAGCTGTTCCTTTTGCAGTTCTTCCTGCTTCTGGTACTTCATATCCTCTTAATTTATATAGTTTTCCTTTATTTGAGAAAAATAATATTGTATCATGTGTTGATGCTGTAAATATTTGTTTTACAAAATCTTCTTCTCTAGTTGCTATTCCTGTAATTCCTTTTCCTCCACGTCTTTGGCTTTTATATGTATCTATAGGCATCCTTTTTATGTATCCAAAATGTGTTAGTGCTATTACAGTTTGTTCTTCTTTAATTAAGTCTTCTACTACAAATTCTCCTTCTGCTGCAATAATTTTAGTTCTCCTGTCATCTCCAAATTTTGTTTTTATTTCTATCAATTCTTCTTTTATGATATCAAAAACTAATTTTTCACTTGCTAGTATATCTCTTAAATGTGCAATTAATTGCATTATTTCTTCATATTCGTTTTCAATTTTTTCTCTTTGTAATCCTGATAATGTTTTTAGTCTCATATCTAGAATTGATTGTGCCTGGATATCTGATAATCCAAATCTTTCCATTAATCTTTCTTTAGCATCATCATATGATGAACGTATTATTTCTATCACTTCATCTATATTGTCTAATGCTATTTTTAATCCTTCCAAAATATGAGCTCTTGCTAATGCTTTATCTAAGTCAAATTGAGTTCTTCTTAGTATAACTTCTTTCCTGTGTTCTATATAACAATCTAACATTTGTCTTAGTGTTAATATTTTTGGCTCTCCATTTACTAGTGCTAGCATTATTACACCAAAGGTGTCTTGCATTTGCGTGTGTTTATATAGTTGATTTAATACAACTTGTGCATTAGCATCTCTTTTTAATTCTATTACTACTCTTGTTTTTTCTTTTCTATCAGATTCATCTCTTACTTCTGATATTCCTTCTATTTTCTTTTCTTTTGTTAGGTCTGATATATTTTTTACTAGCTTTGCTTTATTTACTTGGTATGGAAGAGATGTTACTATTATTCTTTGCTTATTACCACTTATTTCCTCAATTTCTGCTTCTGCTCTCATAGTTATTTTTCCTCGTCCTGTTGTGTAAGCTTTTCTAATTCCTTCCATTCCTAAAATAGTTGCCCCTGTTGGAAAATCTGGTCCTTTTATTACTTGCATTAAATCTTCATCTGTAACTTCATCTTCATCAATTATTTTTATTATTCCATCAATAACTTCCTTTAAATTATGCGGAGGAATATTTGTTGCCATTCCTACGGCTATACCTGATGAACCATTTATTAATAATGCTGGTATTCTAGCAGGTAACACTTGTGGTTCTTGTAGTCTATCATCATAATTTGGCATAAAGTCAACTGTATTTTTTTCTATATCAGATAACATATATTCAGATATTTTTGCCATTCTTGCTTCTGTATACCTCATAGCTGCTGGGCTATCTCCATCTACGGATCCAAAGTTTCCGTGTCCATCAATTAGTGGATATCTCATTGAAAAATCTTGAGCCAGTCTAACCATTGCATCATAAACTGATGAATCTCCATGAGGATGATATCTACCTAAAACTGATCCAACTGTATTTGCACATTTACGGTATGGTTTGTCTGATGTTATTCCATCTTCGTGCATTGAATACAAAATTCTTCTATGTACTGGCTTTAAACCGTCTCTTACATCTGGAAGAGCACGTGATACTATAACACTCATTGCATAATCAATATATGCTGTTCTCATTTCTTTGTCAATATCTCTTTCGATTATTTTTCCGTCTTTTCTGCCTTGTCTTTCTTCCATTATTTTTCCTTCTTTCCTTGATTTTACTATAATTGTATTATACTAAAACATACTAAATTTTGCAAGAGAAAAGTGACAAAAAACTACAAATTAATGGGTTATTGGGCAATTTTATAAATATTAGTTTAAATAATTTTTTGTTTATTTTAATTTCTGTGCAAGTTCCGTACTTTGACACTTTATAAAAGAAGAAATCCTTTAAAGGTCTTGAAATCAAGGCTAATTTTTTTGTCAAATATT
>CALXJY010000052.1 GCA_944388755.1 uncultured Clostridia bacterium
CTACTTAGGTTACATAACCTCCGATTTTGTACATTTTTATTTTTGATTTTTTGTTCATTTATATATTGACATTTATAGTGACTGAAGTAGTGGCTAAACAACAGAGCATAGAAAAAGTTGTTTCTTCAACAGAGACTACATTAGAACAAGTTCGCCTTTCATTACAGGAAGACTTAATAAGGTGTAGTTCGATGAGGGAGAAGAACATTGAATATGCTAAATCACTTGAACTTGAGTGTATTGCTCTTCAGCTTCGGAAATCAGAGTTAGAAGCTGAAAGAGAAAGCTTTATGAATAGTCCAAGTTATAATGAAAATAATTTGGATGATGTAGAGTATGTGGGAAGGTTACAAGATGGAATCCTTGAGATTTCTAGAAAAATCGATAACACAGCAAGATTCAGATTAATTGCTATACAGGACTTGCCAACGTTAAAGATTACGAGAAACGCAGACATTGCAATAGTTAATACTATTGAAGATGCTGTGGTTAATCTTATTCCACAGTGGAAAAAAGCTTTTTCTAAGGCATTGCTTTCATACAGGCTGTATAATGCCGCAACTGTTATGGATGCGGTACATCAGGCATCAGCTGAAATTTTTGAACAGAGTGCACAGATTACATCTGCAGCTGTTTTGAAATCGGCTGAAATGATTGAAAAGCCTCAGGTTACGTCTGAGACGCTTAAGAAAATTAATGAATCAATCATTGCTATGTGTGATGAGGTTGTTCGGATTTCTACTGAAGCACAGGAAATTCGGGAAAAAGATTTGCCGGAACTTAAAAGAATGGAACAGGAGGCTTTGGCTATTGAATCAAGAAGAAAATAGGGTTTCAATAGGAGGCACAGAATGAAAAAAAGTGAAGAAAATATTACAGTTAAAGAAATCAAAATGCCAAAATATATCACATTGTATGAGAAGTATAAGTGCTATGATTGCAAATTAAATCGTTGTCGTTTCATTAATAATACTTCTGCAAAGTGTGAAGGTAGTCCATCAAAAAGGACAGAATGCATAAAACGCACGAAACCGTTTTCGATAATTTACAACATTGTAACAGGGATAATAATTGCTGTTGCATTTATCCTGATTTATTCAAGATTAAAAGATTTGTTATTATCTTTGGCATATATAGTTATTTTTATGGTTGGAATGGACATTTTTTCCAATTTGATTGGCTTTGCCATAGATAAAATTTTTGAAAAAATTGAAAAATCTAGGAGGAAAAGTTATGAACAAAAAATAGAAAATTTAAAAGCAATGGAAAGGCAAAAAGAAGAGGAAGAACAACACCAACAGGAGAAAGAAAGTGAAAAAAATAAAGAAATCAATGAAGCTAAAGAACTCTTTTTTAGGCTATCAAATGAGGATTTTAAGAACCTTAAGATCGCATTTGCTAAAAACACAGTTATCAATAAAGGTCTTAAAAGTGCTATTGATAAAGAAAATCAAAAGTTCCTCTTAATAGAATATAAGAACTTTATTAAAAGTATTGAGGAACTGTTGGAACATGTAAATTCCCAAAATTTTCATCTCTCAGAAATTAGAGTACTTTTTCAGTTTCACTTACCCAAATTAGAGGAGTATATTGTAACTTATATTGAAGCAATAGAAACAAAGAAAGAGAGTAAAAGTCAAAGAGAAGAACTAATAAAACTCCTTGAAGCTTTTACTAATAGAAGTATTTGGATAAGAGAAAACTTGAAAAAGGCTGAGGCTGAAAATCTTGTATACAAGATGCAAGCCTTAAGAGAGGTTGTCCATGTTAAAGAATCGGAGGAAAATAAATGAAAAAGCGGATAATAGTTTGGATTGTTTTGCTTTCAATTGCAATTGGATATATTGGAATATCCTCTGTGGTAAAAAGTAAGACAATCAAGAAGCAAGAAGATAAAAAAACAAAAGTACTTGTGTACAATGATGTGGCAGGTGATTCAGTAGTTAAAAAAACTATTGAAGATTCTTCCAATTTAAGTAAAAAGATTGTCTTTACAGATGATTCTGATGATGCAGAGCTCATAATTACAAAAACCAATAACGAACTAGATGAAAATCTTGAGATTAAATCTTCATCATATACACCATTAGTGGTGTGTATGAAAAATTCAAAAGACCTTAAAAAGTACCAGGAAAACAAACTTTTAACAACTGCATCAGGTGAAATAACAAATTCACCTGATGATGAAATCAAAATAGATTTTAATAAAATCATTAATGCAGTTGTAAAGGGTAAAGACTGGTCTGAATTTGGAGGTGCAGAGTCTGATATCAGAGTTATAATACCAGATGATGATACTCTTGAATATGAAATATTTAAGAAGTTCCTCATAACTACTATTAATGGAGGAACATATCCGTCTGATGAAGATAGACTTAGCGATGCAGAATCTAAGGCTGAAAAATTTTTAGATTCATCAAATTGTGAGCAAACTGAAAATGTATATAGCCAATTAAGTAAAATAAATTCACTTAATTCAAATGATATATATATATTGTTTGAGGCTGATTTGATGAATAGTAGTATATGGTCTCAGAAAAATTTGGATATTGCTATTGCATATCCAAAAGTAACTCTTGTTAAACACATGTATATACAGGAAAACTCAGGAGAAAACCTGAGTTCGACAATAGAAGAGCTACCAAAAGAACTGAATTATAGAACTACAGGTACTTTGTTAGCAGATGAAGAAAATAGTTACAATATAAGTGACAATTTTTCTTTTATTGAGGTAGACGAAGAAGTAGATTACTTTACGATTGCAGACATTATATTAGGGGTATTGATTGCATTTCTTCTTCTTGGCCTTCTAGTTGCTGTAGTGATGGCTTTAGAGTAGTCTCTTTAATACATGCTCCTATTTAATAAAAAGCAGGGTATAATTTTGCCCTGTTTTTTTTTGAATAGTGCAGATTTTTTGCAAACTCGGGAAACTTGTAAAAAATAAGATATTAAGTTAAAATAAATTATAGGAAGCATTCTACTTTACTATTTTAAATAACAAGTACATTTATAAGAATTTAAAAAAATTTATAATAAAACTGTAATAAAATCAAAGAAAAAATCTCTTATTAGATAGAAGGAGGTAAAAAGTTATGCAGAATATAGAAGAAATATATAAAGAACATTCAAATACAGTATATAAGTATTTATTCTGCTTAACAGGAAATGAAGATTTATCAGAAGAATTAACACAAGAGACATTTGCTATTGCTGTAAAAGAAATAAAAAAATTTAAAGGGAATTGTAAAGTTTCTGTATGGTTATGTCAGATTGCTAAACATTTGTGGTATAAAGAACTTAAGAAAAAAAAGAGGAATATTTCTATAGAAGAAATTTCAGATATACAAGATTCAGAGAATTTAGAAAATCTCATTATAAACAAAGAAGAAAAATTAAAACTTTTTAAAGATATACAGAAATTAGACGAAAAATCAAAAGAGTTAATATATTTAAGAATGGTTGGTAATTTAGATTTTACAGAAATTGGAGAGATACTTGGAAAAACAGCAAATTGGGCAAGAGTTAACTTCTATCGTGCTAAGCAAAAAATAAGGGAGGTAAATAAAAATGGAAAAGAAAAGTGAATGTGAAATTGTTCAAGACTTATTATTAGGTTATGTAGATGAAACTTTAAATAAGGAATCAAAAAAATTAGTAGAAAAACATCTAATAGAATGTGAATCATGTAGACAAAGACTAGAAGAGATAAAAGAAGATATGAAGCTAAATCAAGAAAATCAAAAAAAAGAAATAGACTATTTAAAAAAAATCAGAAGAAGATTAAGAATAAAATCAGTTTTAATAGCATTTGCAATAATAATATTAGTGATAATTGGAATTTATGTTGGTAAATTTGTAACAATTAGTAATATAATGAGTAAGGCTGATAAATCAGCAAAATCTCAGAATTTTTATTCAGAATCACAGCAAATAATAGATAATGGCAAAGTTTTTGTATATAAAGTATATTATAAAGATGGAAAATATAAGCAAACCTCTGAAATTTATTCAGATGGAGGAGTAGAAGTTTTGTCTACTGAATATGGAGAGGTCGGAACAGATAAAAGGATAAATATTTCTGACAAAGAAAAATTGGTTACTATATATAGTGGTAATTTTACAACTATAAAAAATAAGGAAGAAAATATTAAGTGGGTACGTTTTACAGAAGATGAAAGGCATTCACTAATATCAAATTTAGGAAAAGCAGTTATCATGTCAATAGGAGATGGAAGATATAGTGATGGAAAACATTGCTATATATTAAGAAATAAATTTGAACAGGAGCAAAAATGGGAACTTTGGATTGATAAGGAAACAGGACTACCTATAAAAGAAATTAATAGAGATGGGCAAATAAGCTATATTGCAGGAACAGATATAGTAAAAGAAGTTAAGGACTTTGTACAAGATTATAAATATGAGTTTGATATAGTAACAGATGATGACGTAAAAGTTCCTGATTATTCTACATACAAGGTAGAATATAAAACTGAGGAATGAGATTAGTAATATAAAAAAATATTGACAGCAAACATAAACTAACAAATCGGGTAATACTGATATTGTAATTACCAAAATATAAAGAGCAGGGTGAATTATGCCCTGTTTTTTGTATTACACGAAATTATATAAAAAAATCTCTTTTACTTTTGTTAAAAATATGATATACTTATGAAAATAATTAATATATGAAGGGTTGGTAAGAATGGGTTTTTTTGATAAATTAAAAAATGGACTTAATAAAACAAAAGAATCAATAAATGGAAAAATAAATGATGTATTTAGTAATTTTAGAAAAGTAGATGAAGATTTTCTAGAAGATCTTGAGGAAATATTGATAATGTCAGATATAGGTGTAGAAACATCAACAAAAATAATACAAAATTTAAGAGAAAGAATGAAAAAAGAAAAGATTGAAGATGAAGAAGAAGTAAAAACAGCATTAAGGGAAGAAATGAAAAAAATATTAGAAGTAACAGACATATCATTACATTTAGATACAAAACCATCTGTGATTTTGGTAATAGGTGTAAATGGTGTGGGTAAAACAACTTCAATAGGTAAAATAGCAAATAGACTAGCTAGAGATGGAAAAAGTGTTGTAATTGCAGCAGCAGATACATTTCGTGCAGCAGCAGTAGAACAATTGGAAATATGGGCAAATAGAGCTGGAGCAAATATGGTAAAAAGAGAAGAGGGAGTAGATCCTGCATCAGTTGTATATGATGCAATGAAAAAAACAAAAGAATTAAATGCAGATGTATTAATAGTAGACACAGCTGGAAGATTACATAATAAAAAATACTTGATGGACGAGCTAAACAAAATACAGAAAGTAATAAATAAGGAAATGCCTGACTCAGATAAAGAAGTATTACTTGTAATAGATGGCACAACTGGTCAAAATGCAATTTCTCAAGTAAAGGCATTTAAACAAGAAGCAGATATAACAGGTTTAGTTTTAACAAAATTAGATGGAACAGCAAAGGGTGGGGCAGTTATAGGAATTGTAGAAGAAAATAAAATACCTGTTAAATTTATAGGAGTAGGAGAACAAATAGATGATATGGAAGTTTTTAATGCTGAAGATTTTGTAAAGGCAATAATATAGTATCAAAAATTTTATGAAAGTATATTATATGGAGGTTTGAATGGAAGAAAATAGAAGAGAAAAAAATCAAATAGGTATATCTAAAAAAACAAGAACAATCTTAGTTGCAATATTTGTATTTTTATTTATTATAATTAGTTATATATTTTTAAGAGGGAGTTATTTAGAATATAAAGAATTAGGAGAAGTATATCTAAAAGAATTCATAATTAATTGCCAAATAAAATATATAGCAATGGCTACAATATTTCTATTTTTATATATAGTCGTATATCTAACAAATAGAGGAATAAAAAAAGGATTAAAAGAATTTTTTGATAGTGAAAAAAAGCCAATGCCAAAATTATTAAATAAGTCACTTGCTTTGGTCATATCTGCAATTGTAAGTATGATTGCATCTAATAGTCTGACCCAAAAAATAATTTTATGTTTAAGTAATGCTTCATTTGGAAAAACAGAACCAATATTTGGGTTAGATATAGGTTATTATATATTTCAAAAACCAATGATTGAAACAATATTAAATTATGTATTTTGGCTTATTGTAGGGTTAACAATATATATGGCTTTATATTATATAATAGTATTTAATAGATATTTTGACGGTATAGATGGAACACAACTTAGAAATAGTCTTTTTATGAAAAAAATATATAGAAATGTAACAGTAATTGCAATTTTAATAGGAGTAGTAACAATATTAAATACACAAAATATCTTATTTGGAAATATTACAACAATAGAAAACTCCGAGACTACATCATATCAGGGAAAAAGTGCAAACTTAGAATTAACAGGAGCAAACTATACAGATGTTACAATAAGAAGATGGGGATATACAATTTTTGGATTTGTTATAATGATTTCTATCATGGTAGCATTAAAATATTTTAAAAAACAAGAAACTCCAAAAGTTATAAAAAGCTTATTAATTATTCCTATTTATTTAGTGGCATTATTTATTGTAATGTTAGGATTTGATTTAATATTTGTAGAATCAAATAAATTAGATAAAGAAAGAAGATTTATATCAACAAATATAGAAAGTACAAAAAATGCTTATGGTATAGATTTAGTAGAAACAAATTTACAATATAGTGGTATAATTACAGACGAAGAAGTTTCAAAAAATCAAAATCTTATAGATAATATACCAGTTGTTACACAAAATGCAGTAGTAACTACATTACAAGAACAACAAACAAATAGAGGATATTATACATATAGAAATGCAAATTTATCAAAATATAACCTAAATGGGAAAGAAACATTAGTACATATTTCTCCAAGAGAAATTTTAAATTCAGGAAGAACTTATACAAATAAAACATATGAATATACACATGGAAAAGGCCAAATAGTAACATCTGCAACAGATACTACAGAGGACGGAAATGTAGTATATTTGCAAAAAAATATAGAAGGTTCTGATGATAAATTAGGAACAACTGATCAAAACATATACTTTGGTCTAGAGACAAACGAGACAATAGCAACTAATGCTAAAAATAAACAAGAATATGATTACACAGATGAAGAAGGAAAAGAATATACATCAAATTATGAAGGAAAAGCAGGATTAGAACTTAGCTTTTTAGATAGATTAATTTTAGCAATATCAAAAGGAGATATTAATCTTGCATTTTCAAGAGAAATTACAGATAATAGTAAAATATTAATAAACAGAAATATAATTGAAAGAGCTAAAAAAGCAATGCCATACTTAATATATGATGAAGAACCATATACCGTTGTAACAGATGATGGGAATATTGTTTGGGTATTAGATGCTTATACAATTTCAAGCAATTATCCATTTTCACAATATACTTCTATTGAGTATCAAAATAAACAGCAAAGAATAAATTATATAAGAAATTCGGTTAAAGTTGTAATTGATGCATATGATGGAACAATAACATATTATATTACAGATAAAACAGATCCTATAATAATGGCATATAACAACATGTATAAGGGATTATTTAAAGAAGAAATTCCACAAGATATAGCAGAACATTTAAAATATCCAAAGTATTTATATAAGGTACAAACAGAATTACTAAAAACATATCACAATACAAAAGCAGATATATTGTACAGAGCTGACGATATATGGGATTTTGCTAAATATAATAGTACATTAATTACAAAATCAACAGGCGAAGTTCTAGAGCCATTTTATAGTATGGTAAATATTGGAGATAATGAAGAGTTAGGCTTAATACAGGTATATACACCTAATGGAAAACAAAATCTGATTTCATATCTAGTGGGAATATCTGAAAATGGAACTAATAAGTTATGTATATATAAATTTTCGGAAGATAGTAATATAGTAGGACCAATGCAGTTAGAAAAACAGATAGAACAAGATGAAGCAATATCAAAAGAGATAGAAGAACTAAATACAACAGGTACAAAAATTACAAAAAATATGGTAGTAATTCCTTTAGAAAATACAATATTATATGTAGAACCTATATATCAGACAAAACTAAATGAATCTAAGATACCATTATTAAAGAAAGTTGTAGTTTCATCAGGAAATAAAATAGCAATAGGAGATACACTAGAAATGGCATTACAAAACTTGCTTTCAACATATGCTGTTGATATAGAAGTAGAAAATACAGATGATATAGAAGGACTAATAGAGGAAATAATAAAGGCTAATAATAATTTGACAGATTCAAATAAAAATGGAAATTGGGAATTAATGGGGCAAGATATTAAGAAATTGCAAGAATTGATAAATTCTTTGGAAATTATGAAACAAGAACAAGATGAGCAACAGGAAAATAATAATATAGATAGTAATACAGTTAATGAAGAAATATTAAATGAAACAAATATAGTAAATAACACTGTAGAACAAATCGGAAAGCCTTATAATTTGCAATAACTTTAACTTTCTTCTATGGCTTTCCGTTAATTTGTTCTGCGCCAAATTTATGTAATAAATTTGTGTGCAACGTATTTTCTCTATTAGAAAAGTCAGCATGACTTTCCTAATAGAGAACAAATCGGAAAGCCTTAAAATTTGCAATAATTTT
>CALXJY010000053.1 GCA_944388755.1 uncultured Clostridia bacterium
TGGTGCAGATGGCCGGAATCGAACCGGCACGGTGTTTAACCACCGCAGGATTTTAAGTCCTGTGCGTCTACCAGTTCCGCCACATCTGCATAAAAAACTGGTTTGCCTAACAACAATTAATATTATAATATTAAAAAAGGATTTTGTCAATACATAAATTTAAAATTTTCAATTTCTTTATATTAAATTTTGATTACAAAACTATTGTAGCAAATGTATTTTTGCTTTTTTACCTTAGAATTCATTATATAGTAACATTTCAGATATAAAAGTTAATTTAAAAAATAAATTCTATTTTTTATATAATAATAAAAGCTACATAAAATAACTAAAATCTATAAAAATTTTTAGTTAATTTCATATAACTTTTCTTTATTAAAATTATGATTTTGCATAATAAAAACAATAAATTTTCTCATTAAGCATCTGTTGTTCCATTTCCATCTTCACTATTAAATGGAATGAATTTGTTTACAATACTCTCCTTATTAATATCTTCTGCTCTAAAAGTCATAAAAGATGTATTAATTTTATTCTCAACCATTTCTTCTACTTCTTCCTGAGTAGCATGTTCTGCCAATACTAGCTCACTAACTAAAATTTGTTTAGCATTATTTAACATTTTCTTTTCTCCTGTTGAAAGCCCTTTTTCCTTTTGTTTAAAACTTAAATTTCTAACAACATCTGCTACTTCATATATATCTCCACTTTTCATTTTTTCCATATTGTCCCTATATCTCTTATTCCAATTTTTATCCATAGCTGTCTCATCTTGTTCTAAAATTCCTATTACTTTTTCTGCTGATTGTTTATCTATAATATTTCTAACACCTACTTCTTCAGCTTTTGCAGTAGGTATCATTACTTTAACTTCTCCTGGCATCTGCAAAATATAATACGATTGTTTTACTCCTAAAATATCTTTTTCTTCAATTGCAGCTATAGTCCCTGCCCCATGCATTGGATACACAATTTTATCTCCTATATTAAACATTCAATGTCCTCTCCTCTCAGAAAATTTCAGCAAAAAAATATTATAAAGTTATGTAAATACTTATAACTTTATTGGATTTTTTAACCATATTTATTATACTACAAAAATTGGTAAAAGTCAAAACTTTTACCAATTTTTTTTGAATTATTTTGATATTCTTTCTACTTATTTGTTGATCCAAATCCACCTTTTCTTACACCTTCTGCATTATCATCATCTGTTATAAAATATTTTTGAAAAATTGCCTGTCCTAGCACTTCACCTTTTTTTATAAGTACATCTTCTTCTTTTATATTATATAACGCAAACATAATATGTCCATCATTATCAGGATTACCATAATAGTCTTTATCAACTACGCCAACACTATTAGCTAATATTAATCCTTTCTTTTTAGGATTAGAACTTCTATTATATAGCATTAACACTTCATCATCTTGCATATATGCTTTTAAACCCGTTTTTACCAAAGTTGGAGCCATTCCTTTTTTAAAACTTGGAATTATTATATCTTCAGCAGATTCAATATCATACCCAGCTGAATATTTTGTTTTTCTATATGGTATTTTAATACCTTTATTTTCAAATCCTTTTGCTACTTCAAAACCTCTTAAATTCTTCATATAACTAACTTCCTTTCTTTAATTTTTCATTCATATTTTTTCATAAATTAATTAATTTGTCAATATAATATCCATAACAATAAAACATAGATTAAATATCTAGTATTTTTTAATCTATGCTTTATTATTTTTTTCTATTAAGAAACTTATACTGATTTTTATAATAAATAAAACACATTACTCACAAATTTATTTCATAAATTTAACACAAAACAAATAAAAGGAAAGCCAAAAAGATAAATTAAATTATTACAATATAGGGCTTTCCGATTTTTTTCTTATTTATATTATAAGTTTTTATAATCTTTTATTTTATTATAAGCATATACAGCTGATATACCAAAAATAACTATCAAAACAACTACTGGCACTGAATCAGATATACCTGTTTTTGGTAAAGTTGCATTTCCAACAGCATTATTTACAGGTGTTGCATTATTTCTTAAAGCACTTGTATTTAAAGTTCCATTACTTGTAGCATTATTTGAAACTGCATTATTTACTGTTGCATTATTTGCAACTGCATTATTTGTTGATGAGTTATTTGATGATGTATTGTTTCCTAATACACTTGCCAAATCATCATATGTTCCATTTGTTGTATTATCTACCGCTAATACACTTGTACCAACTGACGCAATCATAATACCTATTAAGACAATTAAAATGATTTTTACTAATTTTGAATTTTCCATAATTAATTTCTCTCCTTTGATATGTTTTTTATTAGTATTCTACAAATATTCTATATTATACCATTTTTCTAAAATATTTGCAAGGAAATACACATAATTTTTTACTTTTGTATTCAACTATATTTATTTTATACTTTATTATCTAATCTGTCAATATATTTTCTTGAGTTTTTTATTACATTTATATTACAGTTAAAAATTCATATTTAAGTACAAAATATATTTTCATATCATATAATTTTAAAAGTCTTATTTATACATTAAATTTAAATAATACAACATCTCCATCTTGCATAACATATTCTTTTCCCTCTGATCTAACTAATCCCTTTTCTTTTGCCTGAACCATATTTCCTGATTTTATTAAATCTTCATATGATACAACTTCTGCTTTTATAAATCCTCTTTGTATATCAGAATGAATCTTTCCTGCAGCCTCAGGTGCCTTTGTTCCCTTTTTTATAGTCCATGCTCTTACTTCAGGTTCACCTGCTGTTAAAAATGACATTAAGCCTAATAAATCATAACTTTTTTTTATTACCTTATCTAATCCTGATTCATCTAAATTATACATTTCTAACATTTCTTTTTTCTCTTTTCCATCCAAAACTGAAAATTCCTCTTCCATTTTTACACATAATGGTACAACTTCTGCATTTTCATTTTTAGCATATTCTATTACTTTTTTAACATTTGGATCTTCATTTACATTTTCCAATTGTTCTTCTGAAACATTTGCAATATATAAAATTGGTTTTATTGTTAGTAAAAACATATCTCTAACAATATCTTTTTCTTCTTCAGTAAGTTTCATTGTTCTTACAGATTTTCCATCTTCTAGAATATTCAAAATTTTTTCTAACAAATCTATTTCTATTTGATATTTCTTATCAGCTTTTAAATTTTTCTTTGCCTTATCTAGTCTTTTATTAACAGTTTCTATATCAGAAAAAATCAACTCTAAATTAATTGTTTCTATATCTCTAATAGGGTCTACACTACCATCAACATGAACTACATTTGCATTTTCAAAACATCTAACAACTTCAATTATTGCATCTGTCTCACGTATATGTGATAAAAACTTATTTCCTAGTCCTTCTCCCTTACTTGCCCCTTTTACTAATCCTGCAATATCAACAAATTCAACTACAGCATGAGTCGTTTTTTGTGGTTTATACATTTCTGTTAACTTATCCAATCTTTCATCTGGAACAGCTACAACTCCAACATTTGGTTCTATTGTACAAAATGGGTAATTTGCACATTCAGCTCCTGCTTTTGTAATACTATTAAACAAAGTACTTTTACCAACATTTGGTAAACCTACTATCCCCAATTTCATAAAAACTCATCCTTTCCCATTTTTTAAAAATCTAGATAGATATGAAATGTATTTTTTCCATATCTATCAGATTCTACTATACTCTTATTTTTTTGTTTCTATTTCTTCTAAAATTCTATTTATAAATTCATCTAATCCAAAAGTCCCCTCATCACCTTTTTCTCTAGATCTAACAGAAACTAATTCATTTTCTACTTCTTTATGTCCAATAACCAACATATATGGTACTTTTTCTAATTGTGCTTCTCTTATTTTATATCCAGTCTTTTCATTTCTGTCATCTAAATTAACACGAATTCCTTTTTGATGTAACCTGTTCATCAAATCTTTAGAATATTCATGCTCGTTATCTGTAATAGGTAAGATTTTTACCTGAACTGGTGAAAGCCACAAAGGAAATGCTCCTTTTGTTTCCTCTATTAAAAAACATAGAAATCTATCTGAAGATCCAAGTATTGCTCTATGAATTACAACCGGTCTATGTTTTTCTCCATCTTCTCCTACATATTCAAGTTTAAATCTCTCAGGTAATAAAAAGTCTAATTGACAAGTAGATACTGTAACATCATGTCCTATTGCAGATTTTAATTGTACATCTAATTTTGGTCCATAAAAAGCCGCTTCTCCCTCTGCTTCATAAAATTTAATTCCTAGTTCTGTTAATATTTCTCTTAATTGATTCTCTGCCTTTTCCCACATTTCATCATCATCAAAATACTTGTGCTTATCATTTTTATCTCTTAAAGACAATCTAAATTCATAGTCATTAAATCCAAAATCTTTATATACTGATAATATTAATTGTATAACTTTACCAACTTCTTCTTTTATTTGATCTGGTCTAACAAATAAATGAGCATCATTTTGACACATTTCACGAACTCTTTCTAGTCCACATACACTGCCACTATCCTCAAATCGAAAATCGTGTGCTAACTCTCCTATTCTAATTGGTAAATCTCTATATGAACGCATTTTGCTTTTATATATAAGCATATGATGTGGGCAATTCATAGGTCTTAATACAATCTCTTCTTGATCCATTTTCATTACTGGAAACATATCTTCTTTATAATGATCCCAATGACCTGAAACTTTATAAAGTTCAGTATTTGCCATAGATGGTGTATATACATGACTATATCCCATTTCAATCTCTTTATCTTGAATATATCTTTCCAATATTCTTCTTACAGTTGCTCCATTTGGTAAATACATAGGTAATCCTGAGCCCACTAAAGGATGTGTCATAAATAGCTCTAAATCTTTTCCTATTCTTCTATGATCTCTTTGCCTTATTTCCTCAAGCTTTTTTAAGTATTCTTCAATTTGACTTGATTTAGGAAATGAAATTGCATAAATTCTTTGTAACATTTTATTTTTTTCGTTTCCTCTCCAATAAGCTCCTGATGAAGACAAAATCTTAACTGCTTTTATCTTTCCAGTACTCATAACATGTGGTCCTGCACATAAATCTGTAAAATCTCCTTGCTTATAAAAACTAATTTCTTCATTCTCAGGTAAATCATTTATTAGTTCTTGCTTATATGGTTGATCTTTCATTAATTCTAATGCTTCTTTTTTTGATAAAGTAAATCTATCTATCAATATGTCTTCTTTAATTATTTTTTTCATTTCTTCTTCAATTTTTGTTTTGTCTTCATCTGTAAAAGGCGTTTCTACATCAAAATCATAATAAAATCCATTATCTATACTTGGTCCTATTGCAAATTTAACATTTGGGAATAATCTTTTTACAGCTTGTGCCATAATATGTGAAGTTGTATGCCAATACGCTTTTTTTCCTTCTATATCTTCATCTGAAAATGTATGAATTACTAAATTACAATCTTTTTCAATTTTATACCTTAAATCTTTTATTTCTCCATTAATTTCACCACATGTGGCAACTCTTGCTAGTCCTTCACTTATTTTTTTAGCAACTTGTAATATTGTTGCCCCATCTTCGATTTCAATTTTTGAATTATCTTTTAATGTAATACTAAGCATTAAACTCAATCCCCTTTCATTAATTTTTATTTTTAAAACATTTTCTTTATACAATCTTATATATAATAAATTCAGTATTTTTAAAGATTTTATATAGTTGTAAAGTCGTACATTTTTGTTCGTACTTAATATTAGTATAGATATATTAAACCTATAATATACAAAAACACCCCTTCTATTAGCATATAGCCATATAGCAGGAGTGTTTGAACACGGTTCCATCCTTAATTTAACTTAATTTAAAAGATTGTAACATATCTTACACGTCTAGCTTATTCACTAGAAGCATTAAGAGTTAGTTTTCAAATATATTTTCTTTGAATTAGCTTACAGCCCAAGACTAATTCTCTCTTTTAAGTTTCATATATTTTACTCTTCTCCCATTTGCCTTTTCTATTAATTTTATATATTTTACACTTTTTTCCCACAAAAGTCAATATTTTTGTAAATTTTATTTTGTGCATAGTCTTATTTTTTACTACCAAAAGCAGGCTAATTTAATTCATTTCACACTGTTTTTACATACATGAATAAGAAATTTTTTCTATCCAATTTTTTCTATATCTATACGAGCATTATTATATATTATATCTTCTATTGATACGCCACTTAATTTAAGAATATCTCCTTCCTGCAATCTCAAAATTACTGTACTTGTTAATGTCATTCTATTTTCAGTACTATTTCTTATAACCGAAGATTCATTAAAAGTATCCTGAATTGCATTATCATTAACTAGCAAAATTGCATTAAAGTTAAATGTGCCCGTTACCTCTTGAACACCATATAATTGATATGAAATTTGATAAATACCTGTTTCATGTATATTTATTTCATCACTACCTGCTTGATGTGTTAGTGCATTTCCTTCTTCAATCTTATTCTCGCTAAATTTAATAGTTGTAGTACCGTTCTTCTGTGTTATCTCCTTTTTTTGCTGTTGCAACTAATATATTGGGTTGGTTATTTTCTTTATTATTAATAATAATTATTACAGAGAAAATTAAAAGTATTAATATTAAAAATACTATAATTATCTTATTCCAATTATGATCACAACACATAATAATTCCCCCTTATTACATGTTATGTCTAAATTAAATTTTAGTTAATACTTTTTACCAATTAAAATAAACAAATTTTATTTTTCTTGTAGTTCATTTACTATTCCATCTATCATATTTAAATCTGTTGGAAATATATATCTAGCTCCAACCTTTTCCAATATATATGTAATAATAGCCATACTAGCCCTTGCACCATCCATAAATTTGGGATCTTGTGGATATTTTTCTCTTAATTCTTTTAAATTTCTTTTTTCTATCGTATTTATAGTATATATTTTATATTGCTCTGTTCTTATAAAGTTAGGAATTTCTTTTTTTGTAAATATATGATTGTTTTCCATTTTATTTCCTGCAATTTTATTATATGTTAAATGTAAACCTGTAAAAATAGCATATTTACATTTTGTTTTTGGGAGCTCAGCAAAATTTGCAGAAATATATTCATATATTTCATCAAAAGTATTTTTTGGCATGTCCTCAGAAGTAGATGGATATTTTTTTAATACATCACCTACAGCAAATTCAACTGTAAAATTTTCCTTTATTTTTCCTTTTTCTAAAACCACAAATTCTGTCGAACTTCCCCCTACTGAAAAAACTAAATATGGTTCATCTAATTCTTCTATATTTCCCACAGACTTTGCCATATATAAAGATTCTTGGTCCTTACTAACAATATTAATTATAATTCCTGTTTTTTCATAAACTATATTTTTTAATTCTGCTACTTGTTTTTCTGACATTAACCTAAAAATACTAGTTGCATATGCATATACAGGGATATTTATATAACTTCTTTGTATTTCTTTTAAAGACTCAATCAATTTATTTTTATCTCCATCTGATATTCCATTTTCTTCAGAAAAATTAACTTTAAACATAATTGTTTTTTTAAAAATAGGATTTATTTTTTTATTTTCGTCTACAATATAAGCCTTTATACTTCCTGACCCTATATCTACTATTATTTTTTGTTTCATAAAAAATTCCACTCCTTCACATTTACATAATATTTTTATTTTTTATATTCTGTTTAAAAAATTTCATAATTTTATTTAAAATTTTCTTAAATATATTTTGTTCTTTATATTCAATTAGTTCTGTATTTTCCTGCTTAACTTCATTATTTTGTTCTTGTTTTTCTTTCTTCTTAAATAGATTGTTTGGATTGTATCTTTCTCTCATTTCTGCCTCTATTTTTTTGTCATTTTCAGCATACATTTTTAACATTTCCTGTTTTTCATTTTCATCTTTGCACCAATAGTTTAAATTTAACATTGCTAATAATACCAATGTTTTTCTTTGTAAACTTTGTTCTGCTAAAGATATATTAGGATTTATATTAGGCTGATAATTTTTTTCTTTTTCTTCATTAAATAATTCTAATAATTTTTGGTATCATATCAATGTATTTTTGTTCCATATATGATAGAATCAATAAAACTTCTGTATATGCTTTTGATAAACTATTTTCCATTTTTTCTCCGTAAAATAACTATACTTTTTCAAAATTATTATATCAAAGCAAAAAATAAATTACAATAATTTTTATTGATTTTTGCTAAACCAGCCTCTTTTTACTTTTTCGTTGAAAATAAGTGTATCTAGGTAATATCCTGAAATTAAGAAA
Source organism: uncultured Clostridia bacterium (assembly GCA_944388755.1). Classification (GTDB taxonomy): domain Bacteria; phylum Bacillota; class Clostridia; order TANB77; family CAG-508; genus CAG-269. The sequence goes on from CALXJY010000053.1 coordinate 8,365, forward strand.
TAAAAGGTAAAACTTATGACTAATGACATTTATAAGCAATTCAAGAATGGCTTGGTCATTATATTTATTCTACTACTGCTAATTTTTATGCACATTTGGAAGATAACTATAAATCATTTTCTGCTGATGTTTTATCTTCTAGTCTAAAAATTGTCTAACAAATTCTTTTATTTTTGTTTTTAAAGATTATTGAAAATCATTACTAATTAATAAAATTATTTATTAAATTTTTAATTTGTTAGACATTTTGTTAGACAGGCAAAAAAATAACAACTCTCAATTTCTTGAAAGTCGCTAT
>CALXJY010000054.1 GCA_944388755.1 uncultured Clostridia bacterium
AAACTTTAAGTTGCGCAACTCAAAGTGAAAATAAAATTTTATTTTCAAAAGAAAGTCATGCTGACTTTTCTAATAGAGAAAAAAATAGACCCATAATAATAAAATTATGAGTCATTGAATTATTTTCTTTCATCTACTTTTATAGAAACTTCTCTAAGTTGATCCCTTCTTACTATACTAGGTGCTCCCATCATTAAGTCTTCTGCTTTACTATTTAATGGAAAGGCTATTACCTCTCTAATTGTTTCAGAATCTGTTAATAGCATCAGCATTCTGTCTATTCCTGGTGCAATACCTGCATGTGGTGGTGCACCATATTGGAAAGCTGTATATAATGCTCCAAATTTTGTTTTTACTTCTTCTTCTGTATATCCTGCCATCGTAAATGCTTTTAACATTATATTTATATCGTGATTACGTACTGCTCCTGATGACAATTCTATCCCATTACATACTATATCATATTGATATGCTATAATATCTAATGGATTCTGTTTTTCTAAAGCTTGTATTCCTCCTTGTGGCATAGAAAATGGATTATGGCTGAATTGTAATTTTCCGTGTTCATCTTTTTCGTACATAGGAAAATCTATTATCCAACAAAATTCAAATTTATTTTTATCTATTAATTCTAACCTTTTTCCTAATTCATTTCTAATGTTCCCTGCTAAGTTTTCTACAATCCCTTGTTTTTCTGCTATAAAGAACAAACAATCTCCTGGTTTTGAATTTGTTCTTTTCATTAACTGTAATTGTGCCTCATTTGGTATAAATTTTGCTATAGGTCCTTGAAAACTTCCATTTTCAAGTATTCTAAGCCATGCTAATCCCTTTGCTTTTAGTTCTTTTATAGCAAAATCTGTCATTCCTTCAAAAAAACTTCTTGGCATGTTTTCAACATTGTGAGTGCTAATAACTCTTACTGTTTGATTTTTAAATGCTTTTAAATCTATTTTTTCGAAGATATCTGTACAGTCTACAATAATTAGTGGATTTCTTAAGTCTGGTTTATCTGTACCATATTTAAGCATTGCTTCCTTATATGTTATTCTTGGAAATGGATATTTTGAAATTTTCTTGTCTGAAAATTTTTTAAATGTATTATATATAACAGGTTCAATTACATTAAATACATCTTCTTGAGTGCAAAAACTCATCTCCATGTCTAATTGGTAGAACTCTCCTGGTGCTCTGTCTGCTCTTGCATCTTCATCTCTAAAGCATGGTGCTATCTGAAAGTATTTGTCTATTCCTGCAACCATTAGTAATTGTTTAAATTGTTGTGGAGCTTGTGGTAAGGCGTAAAATTTTCCTGGATGTAATCTGCTTGGAACTAAATAGTCTCTTGCCCCTTCTGGTGATGAACTTGTAAGTATTGGTGTTTGTACTTCTAAAAAACCTTTTTCAATCATTTGATTTCTTAAAAATTGAATTACTTTACTACGCATAATAAGATTATTTTTTATTTTTTCGTTTCTAATGTCCAAAAATCTATATTGCAATCTTAAATCTTCTCTTATCTCCTGATTTGCGTTTATTTCAAATGGCAAATTTTTTGTTCTTTTTCCTAGTATTTCTATTTTTTCTATTCTTATCTCTACTAATCCTGTTTTTAATTTAGGATTAATTGTTTCCTCATCTCTTTTTTTTACTTCTCCATATACAGTTACTGTTGACTCTATTGGAATGTGTGAGGCATAATCTACTTCTTTTTCTTTTCCTGATGTTACAATTTGTGTAATTCCATACATATCTCTTATATCTAAAAAAACCAGTCCACCTAAATCTCTTATTGTTTGCACCCATCCTGAAATTTGTACTTTTTCTCCAATGTTTTTTAAGCTTATTTCATTACATTTAAATTTTTTGTTATCTTCCATATTTTATCTCCTTCCTTGAGTCTATATTTTCTTGAAAAAAAATCGAATTTTGGTATGGAAGATTTTGTCTAAATATTATTAGTTATATTACTTGACCGCAGTTTAATTTTAATTTAACATAACCAAAATTAATTATTTCTCAACTTTTCCTCTAATTTGTGTCAATGGGTTATAGTTAATTTTATTTATATAAAATTAACTGTTTTTTGTTTTAGAAAAATTCTATTTATAAAAATTTTCACCTTAAATTAAATAACTTAGTATATATTAATTTTTCTTTAATAACAAAAAAACGCCCATTGCATAATGCAGGGACGAAATATATTCCGCGGTACCACCCAGCTTGAAAATATTTTTATATTTTCCACTTTATTTTTTATGCTCCAATGTGTTTCACTAATTAGGTTGACCTTAAAGGGCTTTCAGCCTATTGACCCCTATTCTCTAAAAGTGACTTCTAATTGCTTTGCATTGTGACTAGCGCATTTATTCTTATTGTTTACTATTTTACACAATTTATTCTAGTTTGTCAATATTTTGAGCCATTTTTGTAATAGATAACAAATCGGAAGCCATATAATGTCGTAGTAATTCAACTTTTCTCTTTGGTTTTCAGTTAATTTGTTCTATTCCAAATTTATTAAATAAATTTGTGTGCAACGTGTTTTATCTATTAGAAAAAAAAAGAATTACTTACAATACAACAAGTAATTCTTTTTCCATATATCTATAATATGTTATATATTTTCTTATTTTTTGTTTACTAAATCTTTTAATGCTTTACCAGCTTTAAATACTGGAGCTTTTGATGCAGGTATTTTGATTTCTTCTTTAGTTTGTGGGTTTCTACCTTTTCTAGCAGCTCTTTTTCTAACTTCAAAAGATCCAAATCCAACTAGTTGAACTTTTTCTCCTTTTTTAAGAGCTTCTGTAACAACCTCAACAAATGCGTTAACAGATGTTTCGGCTACTTTTTTTGTGTCACCTGTTTTTGCAGCTATTGCTGCGATTAATTCAGCTTTGTTCATTTAAATTACCTCCTATAAGAATTAATATTTATGTACCTTTATCGCTTAAATCTAGCAACAACTGTACTACTAATTAAAGTTATTCGCCAAAATTTGATAAAATCCTTCTTTTTTTTAATAAATTCCGACTTTTTTTAGTATTTTATAAATTTTATCTCCAGCTGGTATTTCCATAATTTCCTCTTTTGAAAAAATTTTTAAAGCCACTATTGATAATCCATAAATTATAATTGCAACAATTATTGCTATTATTGTAGCCATTCTTACTGAAATTATACTTATTAGAACAGAATATATGAAATATGAACATATTCCCATAATTGCTGTTGCTAAAATTGGTTTTATTAATATTTTTGATATAGGTAATTTTAATCTAATAGTCTTTCTAAGTGCTGTACTGGCTATAGTAAATGCTATTAAATGACATGCAACAGATGCCCAAGCAGCTCCACTTGCTCCAAATGTAGGATTAGGTACTAATATTAAATTTAAAATGAGTTTTACGATTACTCCGACATCCAAGCGATATTGCAGGTATCATTAATTTGCCATATCCTTGTAATGCTCCATTTATAGTTTGGTCTAAAATTGTAAATATAATTGTTAATGAACTTATTTGTAATATTAATTCTCCTGAACTTGCATTTGGAAATAGCAAGTTTAGTATTGGTCCTGCAAATATACACATTCCAACTGTACATGGCAATCCTATTAGCATTGAAATAAGTAAAGAAAATGATGTCTTCTTTGTAATTGTTTTACTATCTTTTTTTGCTTTTGCTGCTGATATTGCGGGAACTAGTGCTGTTGAGAATGCTACGTTTATTGAAAGTGGTAAACTTGTTAACATATCTACTTTTCCACCCAAAATTCCATATTGTGCTAAAGCTTCATTTTCAGGTAAAAACTCTTTTAAACTTCTAACTACTGTGAATGAATCTATATTTTTATTTAAAGATGACATTATAGCAGTTAGTGCAATAGGTGCTGATACTAGAAGTACTTTTTTTATAATATTTTTTACTCTTATATATTTGTAATTTACCGTAGATTTAATTTCTCTTGCAATTTCTTTTCTAATTGTTTGATAGTATAAATATAAATAACCAAATCCTGCAAATGTTGCAATTGTTGTTGCAAGTGTTGCGCCAGCAGCCATCCACTCTGTAGATACATTTGATATTATTGCAACTATTTCAACTATTATAATTGTAAGTGCAGTTTTAAATATTTGTTCTAATGTTTGTGATCTTGCTGTTGCTTTTATGTTTTGTCTTCCATTACAGTATCCTCTCATTACTGATGCTATTGCAACAAAAAATATTGCTGGCGAAAGTGCTACTAATGTCATTTCTGCTTCTGGTATCTGAAGCCATTTTACTGCTATCATTTTTGCTCCAAAGAATAACATTAAACTTCCGATTAGTCCAATTACTGCAAATGTTGCAAATGCAATCTTAAATATTCTATATGCACCTTTATGATCACCTACTGCTACTCTTTCAGATACTAATTTTGATATAGCATTTGGAACACCTATAGATGAGACTGTAAGTAACATTGCATATATTTGATAACTGCTTGAAACTATTCCATTACCTTCATCTCCAAAGCCTTCTCTATTTGTTAAATACAAGGTATATATCATTCCTAATAGTTTTATTAATATTTGAGAAAACATTAATGTTAAAACACCTTGTAAAAATCCTTGTTTATTTGATTTACTTTTTCTTGTTTTTCTCTCTGATTGATTTTTTATTACTCCTATTTCTGGCATTGTGTCATAGCTTTGCTGATTATATGTTGGTTCAATATAATTACTATTTATATACTTGCTGTTTTTTTTGTCTTCTCTCTCCCTCATATGTCGTCCTTTTGCCATTAAATCACTCCTTATAATAATATCTATTTAATTTTATGCTTTTTTATTAATAATAATCTTAAGTTTCTGTACATATTATAAATTTAATTATTTTTTTTATCAATACTTTTAATAAGTTTTCATAAATTTCTTAAAATATATTGACAAATCTATGTTTTTATAATAAAATATTTACGCAAATAATAGAATGTAACTTAAAATTAAAGTTTCTCCCCGGTGACTTTGGTTTTAGTTCATATAAAATTTATTAAAATAGGAGGGTATTATCATCATGAATAATACAACATATAGTGCAAAGAAAAATGAAGTAGAAAGTAAATGGTATATTATCGATGCAACAGATAAACCATTAGGTAGAATCGCAACAGAAGCTGCTAAACTACTAAGAGGAAAACACAAACCAACTTTTACACCACATATTGATACTGGTGATCATGTTATTATTATTAACTGTAAAAATGTAAAATTAACTGGAAATAAATTAGATCAAAAAATTTATAGACATCATTCAGGATATATTGGTGGAATGAAAGAAACTCCAGCAAGAGTTATGCTTGAAAAAAGCCCTGAAAAAGCTATGATGTTGGCAGTTAAAGGTATGTTACCTCATAATTCTTTAGGTAGAGCTCAATTAAAAAAATTAAGAGTATATGCAGGTAATGAACATATAAATCAAGCACAAAAACCAGAAATATGGGAGGTTAAATAAAAATGGCTAAATCAGAAAAAATAGTATATTATGGCACAGGTAGAAGAAAATCTTCTATAGCTAGAGTAAGATTAGTTGAGGGTAATGGAAAAATTACTATTAACAAAAAAGATATTGATGAATATTTTGGATTAGAAACTTTAAAAGTTATTGTTAGACAACCATTAACAGTTACTAATACATTATCTAAATTTGATGTTATTTGTACTGTAAAAGGTGGCGGATTTACAGGTCAAGCTGGTGCAATTCGTCATGGTATTGCTAGAGCTTTAAATGAAGCTAATCTTGAATATAGACCTGCTTTAAAACAAAATGGATTTTTAACAAGAGATCCTCGTATGAAAGAAAGAAAGAAATATGGTCTTAAAAAAGCTAGAAAAGCTCCTCAATTTAGCAAGAGATAATTACATACCGATTTTCGGTACAACTAAAAAATATATTAAAATCCCACTATTGCTTGGAAATAGTGGGGTTTCTTTTATTATTTAACTTCTTATAAAATGGTATAAAATCGTATAAATTTTTATTTGAAATATGCATACAATATGCACACAATATGCAAATCAAATATTAGATTAAGTCTATGTTTTCTATTAGCTCTTCAATAGATTTATGAGTATATACATCTTCTGTAATATCTTGACTGCTATGCCCCATAATTCTTTTAATACATAATTTATTTGCATTTGCCGTATCCATAAGACTTGCAAAAGTATGTCTACAATCGTGAGGATTATGCTCCATTCGTAATTTCTCCATAACATTATCAAATTTTTCTCTCCTATAATTTGAATATTGCATTTGATTACCTTTAAAATTTGTAATCAAATATTCATTTTTAGGATTATAATATTTCTTTATAAAAGGTTCTATTTTTCGGTTGATGGGTATTATTCTATTTCTACCTGCTTTTGTTTTTAAACCACCTACCATATATCTTTCTTCTATATGTACATTTTCTGTTTTTAAATCTAATAGTTCCCCTACTCTTACACCTGAAAATATCATAATTAGAACTGTATCAACCCAATCCAATTTATCTACATTGTCAAATAACTTTTTAATTTCCTCTTGTGTAAATGGTTTTCTGTTTATTTTTCCTTCATTTTGTCCTACATCTACATATTCAGAATACTTTTTTTCTACTATATCATTTTTTATTGCAAAACTAAATAATTGGTTCATCAATGCTCTAATTATTTTTCGGGTTGGATACCCTTTTCCACAATTATCGATAATGGATTGTAAATGAGTAAGCCTAATATCTTTAAATCGCATTTTATGTATAGCCTTGCAGTATTTATATGCTAAATTATAATTGACTATTGCATTATTACTAACTTTCGGATAATGTTCTAATTTCCATTTTTCAAATATATCTGTAAATGTTTCTTTATTAGCTTCTATGTCATAAGGACTTGAATTATACTCTGATAAAGCAATTATTGCTTCCTCTCTTTTTTCAAACCAACCGAGTGTACTATATAACTGTTTTCCGTTATCATCCCAACCTCTAGTAATTCGCACTTGATATGGTCTTCTTCTATTTCCTCTATGTTTAATAACAGAACCATATCCACTTGGTAATCTCATTTTTCTTCCTCTTTTCTTTTATTTATATTTTTTGGGCAATTCTCTGCCAATATATTTATAAAATTTTTCTGGTGATATGTAATATGTGTACTTACTGCTTAACTTTTCTGCTACACCAAATGTTAAAGTACCTCTTTGTAAGCCTATCCTAACAAAACTTTCCGATTTTCCCATTTCTATCGCTGCCTCTTTTACTGTCATACTTTTTACTTTTTCTATATTTTCTTTATATATTTTGAAGTTACATAATAATTCTTTTATATTATATTCCTCTGCATTCATACATTTTTCTATCAAAGTATTTATAGTATTCTCTTTTACTGCATTCATAAAATTACCTCTTTCATTTAATTTTCAATGTGCTAATTATAAATTTACTTGCTATAAGAACAAGCATATATTTGCATTAACACATTTTTTCTATAATTACAATAAGTTTAATAAATTGAATTTTTTCGTTTGTACTATTTTTTAATTTTATTTAGAAAAAATTTACGCTATTTTTATGTATAATTATAATTT
>CALXJY010000055.1 GCA_944388755.1 uncultured Clostridia bacterium
TAAATCCTTTTAAATGGCATTTAACCAGTAATTAGAAGTTACTTTTTCTAAATAGATTTTACTTTTTCAATTGACCTTAAATAAAAAAATATGAATTTGGATAAACTAGATATACCAAGAATTACATAGAACTAAAAAATTTTATTAAGTTTTATACTTAATAAAATTTTCTTGTTTTGATATGTAAAAAGCTCATAATCTTTTTTTGATTATGAGCTTTCTATAATATGCTTTCATTTTTATTTTTTCTAAATATATATTATTTATTAGAATATATTTCTTTTACATTTTTTCTTCTACTATTTTAATAGTTGTGAATCTTATTATAAATATTATTATTGTTCTAATTCTTGTTCATTATCTTCTTTTTGTTTTGTTTTTCTTTTTCTTGTATTGTTTTTTGTATTTTCAATTTTACATTTATTAACAGTGTTATCTTTTATTTTTGGAACTTTTTTCTTTGATAAAGCTTCAAATTTTTCAATATCATATTCTTTTAACATTTCTTTTATTCTTTTTTGCGAATTTTCTATTTCTTTTTTTGTATTGTCATCTATCTTCTCGCTATTTATTATATTATCTAAATCTTGTTCTTTTTGTGTATTTCCAAATAATGTTTTAAAAAAATAAAAAATTCCTTCTTTTTCTTCTACAATATTATTTTTCATAAATTTCTTAAAGTTTCCTTTAAGTTTTCACCTTCCAATCTTTTTACTACTATATTAACATTATACAATAAAAAAGCCTTAAAATCAAGGCTTTTTTTTAAATTTATATTATCGTTAGAATTTACTTGCATAATATTAGCTTTTTAATAGAATTATATATTTTTTAATTACAAGTAAACTGTAACCTATTTTACATATGTTTCAAGTGCTTTCACTCTATAATTTAGTTCTCCAAATTCTTCTGTTGGAACATATCCTGGTCTTGAATTTATAACATCTGGTATTCTATTTACCACACTTGCACATGTAAGTTCTACTGTTGATGGTTTATTTATAATAAGTGTTGTATTTGGTTCTCCTTCTATTGTCCATTCATTTTTATCAAATTCTTCTGGTGCATAAACCTTTCCTATACATTCACTTTCAATTATTATTCCTTCTTCTGTTTCTGTTGTAACTACTGCACTCATTCCTGTAGCTTGTCCTGCTTTTACAGTTGTTCCCAATGTTGATGATTCTATGTCTTTATCATATGTTTGTGGAACAGTTTTTTGTGTTTGAGATTTTACTGTCAATCCTAATTTAGCACATAGCCATCCATTAACATTCCACATATATGATGGTAAATATTTTCCGCTTTCTATAATTTTTTGTCTTTCTTCATTAGATATTTTATCTACAGATGCTACTTGTTTATCAAATTCTTCTAAAGTTAAACCTGCACCATGTGCTTTTGCTAAAGCTATTCCATAATCCTCTACATTATAGCTTGAGCTTCCTTTAATTTTTGTTATCTTATGTGTTGAACCTGCTATACTTGATATTAATTGTCCCCAATATATGTCTTGATATCCACTTCCTGTAATTGTGCATCCTGTTTGTTTTGCCATTTCATCTATTTTTTTAGTTGCTGTTGGGTTTGAATTCATAGGAAAAAAAGCTTCTTCACATGTTGTAATTGCATTAATTCCTAATTTAGCGCATAACATTAATGCTTCTTCTACATCTGCTAGTAAACTCATTGTTGTAACTATAGCTATATCTGGTTTTGTTTCTTTTAAGACTTCTTCTGCTTGTTCTAGTGGTACTACTTTTACTCCTTTAGCTTCTGTTCCCATTATTTCTCCAATGTCTTTTCCTATCACTGCTGGGTTTATGTCTGTTGCACCTACTATTTCTGCTCCTTTTTCATATACATATCTCATTGTGTATACACTCATTTTTCCAGTTCCATATTGAAATACTTTGATTTTTCTTTCCATGAAAAAAATCACTCCTTTCTTCTTTTGTATAAATTATACACCAATTATTATTTTTTATTCAAGATTATTTCTAAAGTTCTTTAAAAAATTCTCTTAACAAATTTGCACATTTTTCAGATGATGGTTTTATAAATTGTTCAAATGCTACTGTATTTTCACCATTAGGTTTATCTGATATACTTCTTAATACCATAAATGGCTTATTACATAAATCACAAACTTGTGCTACTGCTGCACCTTCCATTTCCACACATTGTGCATTGAATTTTGCATATATCTTATCTTTCATAGGTATTTCTGTACAAAATATATCTCCTGATGCAATTGTTCCCTTTTCTATTTTGTAATTTCTATCTTTTTTATTATCTATAGCTTGTTCAAATTTTCCAATTAATTCTTCATCTGAATATATTCTTTCTCCTATTCCAGGTATATATCCTTTTGTGTGTCCAAATGCTGTTATGTCAAAGTCATGTTGCACAAGTGTTTCTCCTATTACTATATCTCCTATCTCTAACATAGGATTTAATGCTCCTGCTACACCTACATCTATTATATAATCTGGATTATACTTATCAATTAATAACTGTGTTGTTCTTGCTGCATTTACTTTACCTATTCCGCATTTTACTAAGATAATTTCCTTACTATCAATTACTGCCTCAGTAAACATAAGCTCAAATATTACCTTTTTTGATTTTATTTCCACTATTTTCTCTATAGCTTCATGTTCCTCAGGTTCTGCTACAATTATTCCTATTTTCATATAATGTATTCCCCTTTCTTTTTGTGTTATTGGAAAGCTAGTTAAATAATATTTTTTCGTTTGCTTTACGTTAATTTGTGTGTAATAGTACTATTTATTTTCAAATATATTAAAATGAGATTTCCTTTAACAACAAAATCCCATATTAAAAGAAAATTTAAATCTTCTTAAAATATGGGAATTTATAATTATTGTAATTCTACTACAGCTCCAACTTCTGCAAATTTTGCTTTTAATTCTTCTGCTTCTTCTTTAGAAACATTTTCTTTTACAACTTTTGGTGCTCCATCAACTAATTCTTTTGCTTCTTTTAGTCCTAATCCTGTTGCATCTCTTACAACTTTAATTACTTTTATTTTTTGATCTCCTGCTTCTTTTAATACAACATTAAATGATGATTTTTCTTCAGCTGCAGCTCCTTGAGCTCCTCCAGCTGCTGGTGCAGCTGCTGCTACTGCTGATACTCCATATTTTTCTTCAATTGCTTTAACTAAATCTGCTAATTCAATAACTGTTAAACTATCGATTTCTTCTAATAATTTTTCAATTTTTTCCATTTTTATATCCTCCTATTTTTTATTTGCCTTTATGGCTTTTTTAAATTATTCAGCTTTTGCTGATTCTTCCTTATTTTCGTTAGTTTCTTCTGCAGAAACTGTAACTTTTTCTCCTTGCTCTTCTTTTTGTATCCTTACTTGATCAAGTGCAACTGCAACTTTTTGTATATTTGCAAGTAATGCTCCAGCAAGCATAGATAATAATGTTTCTTTTGATGGTAGTTTTGCTATTGTTATAATTTCTTCTGCTGTCATAACTTTTCCTTCAATAACTCCACCTTTAATTTTGTAAAAATCATTATCTTTAGCAAATTTGTATATTGCTTTTGCTGGTGTTAGGTAATCTTCTTTTGATAAAATTACTGCTGTTGGTCCTACTAGGTGTTCTTCTAGACCTTCTATTCCAGCTTCTTTTAATGCTCTATTTGTAATATTATTTTTTATTACCTTATATTCAGCATTTGCATTTCTGATTTCTGTTCTTAATTTTGTAACATCATCAACATTTATTCCTCTGTAATCTGTAAGAAGTATTAATTTTGCTTCTTTCATTTCTTTTGCTAATTTTGTTACTTCTTCCTTTTTTTGATTTAATACTTTTTCACTTGCCATTTTTGTTATTTTCACCTCCATATTATATTAACTTTTTATCTATTTTAATATTTTAGGAAGTTATTTTCCAAAATATTAAATACCATTTTTACTCCCCCTTTGGTAATAAAAATGGCATAATAATATATTATACAAATTATTTATTACCTCGGTAGGGCTTATTTTATGCCTACTGTCTTTGGCTGATTATCATTATTGAGCTATGAAAATACCAGGTCCCATTGTTGTTGATATTGCTATACTCTTAATGTATTGACCTTTTGCTGCTGCTGGTTTTGCTTTTATAATAGCATTAATAATTGTTTCATAATTTTCTATTAATTTATCTGTACCAAATGATACTTTTCCAAATCCTAGATGGATTATGTTTGTCTTATCTAATCTATATTCTACCTTACCTGATTTGATTTCATTTATTGCTTTTGTTACATCCATTGTAACTGTTCCTGATTTAGGATTAGGCATTAAACCTTTTGGTCCTAATACTTTTCCTAGTCTTCCTACAACTCCCATCATATCTGGTGTTGCAACAACTACATCATATTCAAACCAATTTTCATTTTGGATTTTTGGTATTAGTTCTTCTGCTCCTACAAAATCTGCTCCAGCTTTTGTTGCTTCTTCAGCTTTTGGTCCTTTTGCAAATACTAATACTTTTTGTGTTTTACCTGTTCCATTTGGTAGTACTACTGTTCCTCTTACTTGTTGATCTGCATGTTTTGAATCAACTCCTAATTTTACATGTAATTCTACTGTTTCATCAAATTTTGGTTTAGGCATTTTTTCTATGATATTTAATGCTTCTTTAATATCATATTCTTTACCTTTTTCCACTAATTTTACGCTTTCTGCGTATCTTTTAGCTAATTTTTTCATTTTTTACCTCCTTTGGTTTTAACGAATGTTTCCATTCTCCCAATTATTTTATTATATTTATTATTCTGTAACAACTACTCCCATGCTTCTAGCTGTTCCTTCTACCATTTTCATTGCAGATTCTATTGATGCTGCATTTAAGTCAGGCATTTTTTGTTCAGCTATTGCTTTTACTTGCTCTTTAGTTATTTTAGCAACTTTTTCTCTATTTGGTTTTCCTGAACCTTTTTCAATTTTTATTGCTTTTTTTATAAGAACTGCTACTGGTGGTACTTTTGTAATAAATTCAAATGATTTATCTTTAAATACTGTAATAACTACTGGGATAATCATTCCTGGTTGATTTGCTGTTCTATCATTAAATTCTTTTACAAATTGCATAATATTTACACCACTTGATCCTAATGCTGGTCCTACTGGTGGAGCTGGTGTAGCTTTTCCAGCTTCTATTTGTAATTTTATAATATTACTTATTTCTTTTTCTGCCATTTTTAATGGCACCTCCTTTTTGTTGTTATTTAATTTTTTGTACTTGTGAAAATTCTAGTTCTACCGGTGTTTCTCTTCCAAACATAGATACTAAAACCTTTACTTTATTTTTTTCTTTATTTATTTCTTGAACTGTTCCTATAAAGTTTTCAAATGCTCCATTCATTATTTGAACTTGATCATTTATGTCATAATCAATATTTATGTTTACATCTTCAAATCCCATACTTCTAATTTCTTCATCTGTTAATGGGATTGGATCTGTTCCTGAGCCTACAAATCCTGTTACTCCTCTAGTATTTCTAACAATATACCATGTTTCCTCTGTTACTATCATTTTTATTAGTACATATCCTGGAAATACTTTTTTTAGATTTGTTTTTTTCTTTCCATCTTTAATCTCAATTTGTTCTTCCATAGGTACAATTATATCAAAAAAGTAGTCTTCTAATTCTCTATTTACTATTGTTTTTTCTAAATCAGTTTTTACTTTGTTTTCATATCCCGAATATGTATGAACAACATACCATCTAGGATTCATGTCATAATCTTTTTGAGACATTTCTCAGAGCCTCCTTCTTATTCATTTGAAGTATTTTCTTGTACATCTGAATCTGTTTGGTTTGTGCTTTCAGCTTCTGTATTTTGTTCTTGTTCTGATGTGTTTGTAGATTCGTTTGTTGATTCATTTACTTCATTTGTCGCTGATTCGTCACTAGATTCATTTGTTGTTTGAGTACTATTACTAATAACTTTTCTTAATTGGTCTATACCTTTTTCGTTCATTGCTTCAAATGCCACATTTAATATAAATACAATTATTGCTGTTAGCAATACTATAACTATAACTGCTGTAGTATTGTTTACTAATTGTTTTGGTGTTAACCATGTTACCTTTTTTAGCTCTGCTTTGAAACTCTTAAAAAAACTTTTCTTGTTTTTCGTGTTTTCTTTACTGTTTTGTTCTTTTTTAGCCATTTTATTTCCTCCTTAAAATAGCTTGAATTTTTATTCAATTATTTTGTTTCTTTGTGTGTTGTACGTTTTTTACAGAATTTGCAATATTTTGTAAGTTCTAATCTATCTGTATTTTTTCTTTTATTTTTTGATGTTATGTAATTTCTATGTTTACATTCTGTACATTCTAATGTGATATTTTCTCTTGGTCCTTTTGCTGCCATTTGAATACACCTCCGTATTTACCTACTTTTACTTTTTAAAACGATGTGAATATATGTCCGTAATAACATATACTTGGATATTTTACCACCTTTTTATTGTTATGTCAATGCTTTTCGTGAATTTTTATTTTCTTTTTTTCCTTTTTTGTACTGAAAAACCAAATCTTCCTATTTTTTTCCCTAATGTATAATAATGACCATTTGAATATGCTATTAAATCACATTTTGAAATATCAAATGCTCCTTTTTCATTTATATATTTTTCGTCTGCATTTATTGCTAATACTTCTGCAATAAACATATGATGTGAACCTAGATTTTTGATTTCTTTTACTTTACATTCTACAGATACTGGGCTTTCCTTTATCATTGGGCATTTTACAAATTTTGCTTTTTCTTTGTGTAAATTCATTTCTTTAAATTTATCTACTTTTGCTCCTGTTTTTACTCCACACCAATCTGTTGCTCTTGCTAATTTTTGTGTTGTTAGGTTTATGACAAATTCTCCTTGTTTTTTAATAATTTCATATGAATACCTGCTTGGTTTTATGGATATGTATACTTTTGCAGGCTCTGTATTTATTATTCCTGTCCATGCAACTGTTATTATATTTGATTTTTCCATTGTGCCACAACTTACCATTACAGCTGGTAATGGATATATAAATGTTCCCGGCTTCCATGTCGTTTTTGACATATTTATCTTCTCCTTATAAAATTTATTAAAATATATAGTATATTTACTTTTTAAGAAAAGACATCAAATTTAATATTCTTTCTTAAAAAGTAAATAAATAGATAAAAAAAATCTAGCGACAACCTATCTTCCCAGCAGGGTAACCCACAAGTATTTTCGGCACATTTAGGCTTGACTTCTGTGTTCGGGATGGGAACAGGTATTACCC
>CALXJY010000056.1 GCA_944388755.1 uncultured Clostridia bacterium
TTTTTAATAAAGAAATGTCTAAAAGATTGAAATAAGAGAAAAAAGGTCGCAATTAGCGACCTCTAAATTATTCTATAGTTCAATCCTAGGCTGATATCTTTCAAGCCACATATTCACTTGACACAAATATGCCATAAGTTGTGGTCCGAGTCATCAACTGACCAAACCAAGGTCTTTTAAAAGCTGTACCATTGCTACTTAAAATATCTAAAATATAGTCTCTATTAAGCAAATTATTTATAGGTGCATCTTTGTTTTCCATAATTTTAGTAAGCATATTTTTAACCTCTTTTAAATAAGTAGGATTATGAGTTTTAGGATAAGGAGACTTTTTCCTATCAACAATTTCACCAGGCAAAAAATCCTTACAGATATATCTAAGTAAACCTTTTTCACGACCATTTAAAGCTTTCATTTCCCAAGGTATATTCCATACATATTCTGCTAACCTATAATCACAAAAAGGAACACGAAGTTCAAAACCATTATACATCGCCATTCTATCAGATCTATCTAATAAAGTTTGCATAAACCAATTTAAAGTTAAATGAGAAATTTTTCTTTTTTCAGCAGTTTCTCCTGAATCAATGTCTAAAATTTCAACTTCATTTAAGCTTTCAAAATATCTATAATCAATATATTCTTTTAAATTAACTTTTTTCGAAATTTCTGAATTTAATAAGTTTTGACGTTCAGTAATGGCAATTGACCAAGGGAAAGTACCGCTTCTTAAACTATCTTCTCTAAAAAACCAAGGATAACCACCAAAAATTTCATCTGCACACTCACCAGTTAAACTGACTATAACACCTTTAGCCTTAACTTCTTTACAAAATAAAAGCAAAGAAGAATCAATATCTGCCATGCCTGGCATATCTCTAGCTACCATAGAATCTTCTAAATTTTTACTAAGTTCAGGAGTATCAATAACAATGTTATGATGATTAGTATGAAGATTTTTTGTCATTAAGTTAATATAATAATTATCAGAATTTGGCTGAAAATCACTTTTAACAAAATTTTTATCATTATCCACATAATCTATAGAATAAGTATTTAAAGGTGGAAAATTTTGTTCTTTACAATAATCAGAAGCAAATTTAGTAATAATACTAGAATCTAATCCACCTGATAAGAAAGTACATAAGGGAACATCTGAAACTAATTGTCTAGTTATAGAATCATGTAATAAAAATTTCACTTTCTCACATGTCTCTTCAAAACTATCAGTATGAGGTTTAGATACAAGCCTCCAATATTTTTCTATATTAAGACCATCTTGATTAAAAACAGCATAATGAGCAGGTTTTAATTCATAAATATTTTTATAAATCGTAGTTCCAGGAGTATGACTAGGACCAATTCCAAATAACTCACAAATACCTTGTGAATCCACGATTTTTTCTATACCAGGATATTTAAATATTGCTTTTAATTCAGAAGCGAAAATTAAGGTATCATTAAAGATGGTATAAAACAAAGGCTTAACACCAAAGTGATCACGAGCTAAAAAGACACAATTATTTTTACAATCCCAAATAGCAAAAGCAAAAATACCATTTAAATGATTTACAACATCTTTGCCATAATAAATATAACTTTTAAGCAAAACTTCAGTATCACAGTGTCCGTTAAAAGAAAAACCATTTAAAATTAGTGTTTCTTTTAATTCTTTTGTATTATATAGCTGACCATTATATACTATTACATAATCTCCATAAGATGCTGTACTAACCATAGGTTGTTTACCACCTTCAGGGTCAATAACAATTAATCTTTTATGTCCTAAACAAATATGATTTCCTAAATAAATGCCATCTTCATCAGGACCTCTTCTAGAAAGAGTGGAATTCATTTGAACTAAAATATCTTCGCAAAATTTATTTGAAATATTTTTTTTAAAACTTGAAAAACCAACAAAACCACACAAAATAAAAACCTCCATTCAAAAATAGTATATGAAATACAAACAAAAAAGTTACATAATTGACAAAATATATAAAAAATAATATAATTGCAATGAAAGGAGCAATATTTTATGAATATATTACAAAAAGCATATAAACATTTTTGCTTAATTACAAAGCATAAATGGGTTGTCTTTAAACTATGTATAAAAGTTGGGGAGCCAATTAGAGGAATATTGCATGACATATCTAAATATTCTTGGACTGAATTTTCAGAAGGAGCAAAATATTATGAGGGAACACATTCACCTATAGAAGAATGTAAAAAAAGTAAAGGATATTCAGAAGCATGGTTACACCATAAAGGAAGAAACAAACACCATCCAGAATACTGGGTAGATAAAAATACACCGCAAAAATTTATAATTATGCCATATAAATATGTTGCAGAAATGCTATGTGACAAAATGGCAGCAGGCATTATATATAAAGGAAAAGAGTGGAATAAAGAATATGAATTAAAATATTGGCTAAGAGAAAAAGATAAAATTGAAATAAATCCAAAAATAAGAGATTTAGTAACAGATTGTCTAACACAAGTAAGCGAAAAAGGAATAGATGAAGTATATACTAAGGAAAATTTCAAGAAATTATATAAAAAATATTGTTCTTAAACATTGACAAATAATAAAAATACTAGTATAATTTTATAGTACATAAAAAAAGCGATATTTAAATATTATAGGAAAAACAAATATGTCGCATTTAAAAGGAATGTATTTACAATAGAATAAATATCATACAAGGGAGGGATTACAGTGGCACAACCAAAAAGAAGATGGTCAAAAGCTAGAACACATGCAAAAAGATCAACATGGAAGAAAGAACAACCAAAATATTCAACATGTCCACATTGTCATGAACCAATATTACCACATACTGTATGCAAAAATTGTGGATATTATAATGGAAAGCAAATCATTGTAAACAAAGATACAGAAAATAACAATTAAGAACAAATTAGAAAATATTAAAATTTGCAATTATTTTAATATTTTTCTTTTATTGTGTATAATTTTATGTGTTAAAAAATAAAGATTACTTATAAATAAAAAGTGTGATAATTTTTATTAAAAAATTGTAACATTTTTTATTTTTTTTTGACAAAAAACTATACAAAATAAAATTATTATGATATTATATGTACATACAAAGAGAAAAAAATACAAAAGAAAGAGAGGTAATAAATTATGTTTGAAAAATTCCTAAAAAGATCTAACTGGACAGATATAACAATATCAGTGGTATTTGCACTTTTAGCACTATTATTAATTATTAAACCAGATGAGATGATGTCAGTTGTTTCAATTTTATTAGGAGCAGTATTTATAATAATGGGATTTTTAAGACTAGTTGATTATTTCACATCAGGAGAAAAAGAAGACTATTTACTAACATTTGCCCTAATATTTATGGTCATAGGAGCAATAGTTATGTTACGTCCACAAATAGTTTCTAATTTATTCAATATAGTATTAGGAATATGGATTATTGCATCAGGAATCAAAAATTTCCAAACATCACTTGTATGGAAAGAAGTTAAATCATCATATTGGACATTAGCTATATTATTTTCAATGATTATAATTATTGCAGGTATAGTTATATTAATTAACACAACATTAGCTTTAAAAATCGTTGGAATTATAATTTTAGTTTACGCATTACTAGATATTTTAACAAGATTAATTTTCATGAAGAAAATAAAAAATTATGTAAAAGACTAATATAAATTAAGTAGGGGCATGGTCTAAAAACTAGGAAAATTCAGTAAGTTGACCTGTCCCACTTTTCTTATATAATAGGAAATCCTATGAAACTTTTTATTTACGTAATATAAAGTTAAAATAAAATTTTATTTTCAAAAGAAAGTATTATAATAAAAGGTATAAATCTTTAATTACTTAAATTTAATATTAAAAGAATATATTTTAAAGGAGATAATCATGTATGATGTAATTATAATAGGTTCAGGACCTGCTGGAATTTCTGCAGGGCTTTACACAGCAAGAGGTAATTTAAAGACATTAATATTATATTATGAACATAATAATATAACAAAGGCAAACAAAATTGAAAACTACTATGGATTTGAAAAAGGAATATCAGGAAAAGAATTATACGAAAATGGAATTAATCAGGCAAAAAATTTAGGAATAGAACTAAAAAAAGAAGAAGTAATTAAAGTAGAAATAGAAACAAATAATATGTATAAAATAATAACTTCTAAGGCAGAATATATTACAAAAACTGTAATTTTAGCTCTAGGAGCAAATAAAAAAACATTGCAAATTAAAGGCATAGCTAATTTTGAAGGCAAAGGTGTTAGTTATTGTGCTATATGTGATGGATTTTTTTACAAAAATAAAGAAGTATCTGTAATAGGAAGTGGAAGATATGCACTATCAGAAACAAATGACCTAATAAATATTGCTAAGAAAATAACTATACTTACAGATGGACAAAAAGCCCCTGAATTCAGAGCAGATAATGTAGATATTATAACAAAACCTATAAAACAGGTTATAGGAAAAGATAAAATAGAAAAAGTTCTATTCAAAGATGATACTGAGTTAAAGACAGATGGGATATTTATAGCACAAGGAATAGCGAATGCAAGTGATTTTGCAAGAAAATTAGGGATTATAATAAATAATAACAATATAGAAGTTAACGAAGAAATGGAAACTAATTTAAAAGGTGTTTATGCATGTGGAGATTGCACAGGAGGACTGCTTCAAATTTCTAAAGCAGTATATGAAGGTGCGGTAGCAGGCTTATCTGCTATAAAATATTGCAAAAAAATCCATAATAATTTTGCCAAAAAATAATTCATAATTTTAGAAAGGAGATATAAAAAATGGAAATATTAAATATTACAAATCAAAATTTTGAAAGTGAGGTAGAAAAATCACAAGTACCAGTACTTATTGATTTTTATGCAGATTGGTGTGGACCATGCAGAATGATGTCACCAATTATCGATGAAATTGCAGAAGAAAAAAATGGAGAATATAAAGTTGGAAAAATAAATATAGATCAAAATCAAGAATTGGCAATGAAGTTTAATGTTATGAGTATACCAACAATAATTATATTTAAAGATGGAAAACCTGAAAAAACATTTGTAGGGGTAAGAAGTAAAAGTGAAATCTTAGATGCAATGAAATAAGAAATACTCTAATGAAATTTTTGGGGAGGAAAACTTAAGATGGAACAAGGAAGTATTGATAAAATAAATGCATTATTAGATAACATACCTATTACATCAGCTAATAAAAAAGAAATAAATGAAGCTAAAAAGGCAATAGCTAAACATGATTTTGTTAAAGCATTATCAATAATTAAATTATTAAATAACAAAAACGAAACGGCAGAAGAAATACCTAAAATTGTATACAACCCAACTAGTGAAAATGATATAGATTATTATTTACCTATAGATATTGATGAAGAGAAGAAAGATAATGAAGAAGAAGATTTACAATTACCAGGTTTTGATTTAGAAGAAGAAACAGAAAAAAATAAATCTTCTAAAGACTCTGATTCAAAAGAAGAAAATAATAAAGAAGAAAAAGAAGATCATGATAAAGATGAAGAAGATGACTATGAAGATGACTATGAAGACGATTATGACGAATATGATGATTTAGAAGAGCCACATTATGTAGAAGATACTCATGTATATACATTTGAAACTGAAAAAGATAAAGAAAGATATCCTAAAGAACTAAGAAATATAGAGTTAGAAAAAATATATATTGGACTTTTATTACAAGAACCTAGATTAATTGTAAGATATTATATTTTATTTGAAGATTGTTATTTTCAAAGTGAAGCATTATTAAATATATATAAAAGTATATTATTTACTGAAGGTGGAGAATATACACCTGAGATTGCAAAAAGAAACTTTAATTTTGCAAGAGAGATTGAGGGTATTTATCAGCAAAAATATCAATTAAAAAAAGCAGTTGAAAATAAAAATTACAATATGGAAACAATATACACAGACTTAAAAAAATTATGTATTTTAAGAAGAAAATATACTGAAATGCCAATTGAGACAATTCAGGAAAAAATTGTCGAAATTGCAAATTATGAGTTATATGACAAAATGACAGTAGAAGAAGTAGAAAGTGCCACAAATCAAGTTACAGTAACAGATAGGTTTAAGCAATCAGTTTTAAACATTGATTTAACAAGTTTCTTAGAAAAAGGAGAAAATAATTTAACTAATGGATTATCATTGCCATTTCCTATACTTACAACAGTGTTTAAAGGTATTAGAAAGGGTGAAACAATGGCTATTGCTATGCCATCAAATGCGGGTAAAAGTAGATTTACAGTTAATTTAGCAACATATACTGCATTAATTCACAAGAAAAAAGTCTTAATAATTTCAAATGAGATGTCAGAAGAAAAAATGAGACTAACATTAATAACAACTATATTGAATCATCCTGACATACAGAAACTACATGGTCAGAAATTAAGCATAACAGAAGGTGAATTACTAGAATTCAAGTTCAGACCAAATAATGGTGAAAAAGTTGAAGTTGATGAGCAAGGTTATGTAAAACAAAAGCCAAAAGAAACAAGAGAACAATTTGTAAATAGATTATTAAATGTTTCAGAAGATTTTAAGAAAACTATAAAAGTAACAGATTGGATTAATAAACAAGTAAATAATTCGGTTTATTTTATAAATATAACTGACCACACTAATGATGAATTACAGAAAGTAATAATGAATTATTACTATAAAGAAAAAATAGAATATATTTTTTATGATACATTAAAAACAGATACAGCAAATATTGGAAATGGAGAAGAAATCAAGAGAACAGCAACAATACTTTCAAATTTAGCTCAAAATTTTGGAATATTTATATGTTCAACATTACAGCTAACTGAAAACAAAACAAATCCAATAAATTTGGACATAAATGACTTAGCTGTTAGTAGGACTGTAAAGGAAGTATTAGATACACTATGTTTGGTAAAACAGATACCAAGAGAAATGTATGATGATTTTCAATATTCTGAAAAAGAAGTTGATACTAAATTTTATAATTTAAAAAAATATAAAGACCCTGATGAAAGATATTATGCATGTGTAGTAGATAAAAATAGAGCTGGAGCAAAACCAAAGCTTTTATTTAATCTTAATTTAGCATATAACAGATGGATTGAATTAGGATATTTAAGTTTGAAACAAGGGAATTTTTTCGTTAGTTTAAAACCATTGAGAGAGTAAGAGCAAAAAAATATAAAAAAACTTAACGACATGAAGTTA
>CALXJY010000057.1 GCA_944388755.1 uncultured Clostridia bacterium
AAAGTATACAAAAAAGAATGTATGTTTGTACATAGTTATTTTTGATTTTTCATACATTCTTATTTTATCATTTTTAAGTCACCTTTTTTTCTATTGATGACTGCATAAAATTGCCAATAACCGGCAATTTTACGAGTGGATTTGATTTCTTGACCTCTGATAATTTTTCAGTATCTACACTCTTGAGTTTACTAGATAACTCCATCATAATCTGATTGAATTCCTGCAAATCATTCAATTTTGTATTTCTCAAAAAATCATCAGTATCTCTTGAAATCGTACTTGAAGTTGCAGAAGAAAACTTTATAAGAGATTCTGCACTAAAATCTTCTAATGAAGACTTTAATTCCATTACCCTGTTTTTTTCTTCCTCTTTTAATTCATCGAACCTCCGCATCGGTGTTACTGATACATCAATAACACTATCCTTTTTAAGTTCTGAATTTGTTGTCATCGTGTTACCTCCTTGTTTTTTTGTTTCCTGCATCATAGTATTCATTTTTTACCCTCCTATTTAATTTTCAACGTACAGTTATACTAGTATTATACCATGCTTTATGTATACTGTCAATGAATATATTCGAAAGTCAAAATATTATAATTGCAGTTCACTTGTAATTATAAATTATATAAATAAAAGAATTACAAATGCACCCAAAAGTATTTCTGCTTTTGATAAATCTTTTGGTAATAATGTTATCTCACTCTCTGTTTTCTCATCTGTAATACTAACATTATAATATTCAACATTTTCTAATTTAAAATACATTTCAACTTCTTGCATATGGTTAATCTCTAAACCAGATATATCTATATATTTTGTTCCCATAAGTACATCTCTTTTAGAATAAAAATCAAATCTTACATATTTACCATTTATAGGATTTTCTTCAGGATTAACTATCTCTCCTTTTATTCTACCATTTACTATTGTTGCTTCTGCTTGTGTAATTATAACTTGACTCACATTATCTTTTCTTTGAATTGTCTTATATGTAGATTCTAAACACACATTTATCAAAAATTGGGAAACTACATATGCTACAACTATTGCTAAAACATATAAACACAATGTTTTCATTCTTTTCATATCAATCCATCCTTTTATTTTATTCTTTTTAATATAACAAGTATATCATGTTTTACATAATTTAGCAAGAGTCCTATTAGACAAGTATTTCTCCCCATTTAGATAAAGAATAAATATACACTTTGTCTACTTTTCTCTTTAAACTTTCTTCTAAAGCTTTTTTATAGATTTCCAATTGTGTTTTATATTTATTAATCAATTCTTCCCTGCTTTTAGAATAATCTGTTTTATAATCCAGTAAAACTAATTTATCATCTTTGGTAATATAATATAAATCTATTATACCCTGTACTAGTATTTCTCCATCTAAGTCTTCCCCATATATCTCTTTTGCAGGTATCTGTATATAAAATGGTTTTTCTCTCTCTATTATTTTAGCTTCTTTTAGTTCTTTCCATATTTCAGATTGAGTGTAATTATACAAATCTTCTATTTTAATGCTTTCTTTTTCTTTTTCAGTAATAAGATTTTTTTGCTCTAATTCATTTAAAAAAGATATAATCTCTTGTATATCATATTTTCTTTTTAAATCTAATTTCTGCAAACATAAATGCATTATAGTTCCTCTTTCAGAAGGTGTTATTTTTTCATTTATATCTTCTTTCATAAACTGTGGTATTGGCAATTCAGTTTCTATTTCTTCCATCTTTTCCATCTGTTTTTTCTGTTTAATCTCTGTAACAGACATTTTTGTTGGTAATTGTGTCTCTAAAATATATTTATATTGATATTCTAACATATTTTTTACTTTTTCTCCCAGCTGTTTTTGTACTTTGTATCCTTTTATACCTATTGTTTCTTCAATATCTATATTTTGTATTTCCTCTGTTTCTTCTTTAATTATATTTTTTATCTCATCTTGTGAAATAATATTTACGGTCGCAATTTTTTCAGTTCTATTTTTGTTATATAAATATACATATAATATCCATTCTAGATAAGACATA
This sequence comes from uncultured Clostridia bacterium, assembly GCA_944388755.1. GTDB lineage: Bacteria > Bacillota > Clostridia > TANB77 > CAG-508 > CAG-269. The sequence goes on from CALXJY010000057.1 coordinate 2,038, forward strand.
GCTTTTTTTAACAATATTTTGTTTATCTTTCCATTCTCTTTTTTATAGATTTCTACTTGCTTTATCATCTTATCAATTTTTTCTTGGACATTTTTTACCGTGCCAGTTATATATATTTTTTCTTTAGCTCTTGTTAATGCAACATACAATATACGCATTTCTTCTGAAATATTTTCCATTTCTATTTTATTTTTTATCGTTTGTCTTGCAAGTGTATCATATTGAATTTGCATATCATAATTAATATATTTTGCACCTATTCCATATTGTTGGTGTAACAATACATCATCATTTCTAATATCTTGTTTATTAAATTGTTTATTTACATTTGCTAAAAATATAACTGGGAATTCTAGTCCTTTACTCTTATGTATGCTCATAATTCTAATTACATCGTCATTTTCTCCTATAATTTTTGCTGGACCTAAATCTCCACTACTTATTTTCAATTTCTGTATAAAATTGATAAAATTATATAATCCTTTAAAACTAGCTGTTTCATATTGTTTAGCTCTTTCAAACAAAATTCTTAAATTTGCTTGCCTTTGCTCCCCATTTGGCATTAGCCCTACATAATTATAATAACCTGTGTCTATATAAATTTTCCAAATTAATTCATCTAATGCTAAATATTCTTGTTCTTTTCTACATTCATTTAAATAATTAATAAATTTTTCTATTTTTATTTTTAATTCTATATCTACATTAATTTTTGCTTTTTGCATACATTCATAAAAATTATCAGTTTTGTCTGTTAGTCTTATTTTAACAAGTTCATCATCTGTAAAACCTCCTATTGGAGAGCGCATAACAGCAACTAATGGGATATCTTGTATTGGGTTATCTATTATTCTTAATAAATTCATTATTGTTTCAATTTCTATAGTATCCAGATATTCTTGTGTACTATCACAAAATACAGGTAACCCCCTTTTTAGCAACTCTTGTTCATATATAGATGATTTATTTTTTGTAGATCTTAATAAAATCACTATATCTTTTGGTTGTATTTTTCTAAATTCTTTACTTTTTCTGTCATATATTTTAAACTGTTTTTTTATTAAATCTTGTATCTTATTAGCTATATATTTAGCTTCTACTTCAATATCTTCTATATGATCTACTTCTTCAATTTCTTCATCTGTATTTTTGTTTTCATCTTCATTTGTATCTATAATATCTATCTCTGCTTTCAAATTTTGTTCAATTTTTTCATAATCTTCTGCTCCTAAATTTAGAAATTCGTCTTTATTATAATCTACATCTCCTAACTCATCACTCATTATATTCTCAAATACTAGGTTTGTAAAATCTAATACATTATCTCTACTCCTAAAATTCTTAAATAGTTGTATTTTTATTCCTTTATTTGTGGATTCTTTGGTTTTACTATATGTTTTGTACTTATTTAAAAATAACTCAGGCATTGCTTGTCTAAATTTGTATATACTTTGTTTTACATCACCTACCATAAAAATATTATTATTTCTTGATATTGATGTTAAAATATATTCTTGTACCTCATTACTATCTTGATATTCATCAATTGCTATTTCCTCAAATTTTTCTGAGTATTTTTTTGCCATATCTGTTTTTATTATTTTGCCATCTTCTTTTTTTATCAGAATTTTTAATGCTAAATGTTCTACATCTGTAAAATCTACTATATTTTTTTCCCTTTTCTGACTAGTAAACTCATTATCAAATTCTATAATTAGATTTTCCAATTTTTTAAGTATTTGATACATCTCAAATAAATCTTGTATGGCTTGCCTAGAACTTGTTACTAATATTGCTTCTCTTTTTTTATTAAATCTTGTTTTTACAATATCTCTTATTTCTTTTGCTTGTTCTTTTATCTCTGATTGTATTTTTTTTCTAGGCCAATCTACAAATTTAAGATTTTGAGCTATATTATATGATTTATCCCAATTATTTAATGATTTTTCCAATATTGATAATTGTTTTATGTCACTTTGTATAGTTTGATAAAATGGTTCTAAGTCTATATCATTATTTAACATATTCAAAACTTCATTTAATACTATTAAATTATCTTGTATTTCTTCTTCTAAATCTTTTAATAACTCTTTTCCCCATAATGTTTCAGAAAAATCTTTATCTAAGCTATTACCGTAAATTAAACATTTCTACTTTTTCATGTAACCATTCTAAAGGAAATGGATTAGAACTTATGTAATTATATATTTTTTTAACTAAATCCTTTAGTGGCGTATCATCTCTATAACTTGTATATGTATGTATTAATTTTTCAAAATCAGGTTCTTCATTTTCATATTTTGCTTCAAAAATATCTTCTAAAACTTCTTCTTTTAAAAGATCTATTTCTGTTGTATCTGCAATTCTAAAATTGGGAGATATATTTTCAAGTTCATAAAAATTATTTCTTACTATGTCTAAACAAAAAGAATCTATTGTACAGATATTTGCCATATTTAATAAAGTAATTTGCCTTTGCAAGTTCTCATCATCAGGATTTTTTTCTAATTTTTCGTAAATAGCATTTAATATTCTTTCTCTCATTTCTGAGGCAGCTGCATTTGTAAATGTTACGATTAAAATTTTATCTATATCTATTTTTTCATTTATTATCTTATTTATTATTCTTTCTACCAATACTGCAGTCTTTCCACTACCTGCTGCTGCAGCAACTAGTATATTATTTCCATTTTCATATATTGCTTGTTTTTGTTCATTTGTCCAATTTGGCATTTTTATTTACTCCTTATATTATTTAAAAGCTTGCTATTTCTAGCAAGCCCCTTTATTCTCTATTAGGAAAGTCATACTGACTTTCCTAATAGAGAACACACGTTTATTTGCTCATATCTAAATTTGTCTCATATACTTCGTATCCTTCATCAATTATTTTAGTTTCTAAATTTTCAATAAATAAAGTTGCTTTAAAATCTTTAATTGATTTATTAATAGCATCTTCTAATCCATTATTTACTCCAATTGATAAGTTCTTTATTGGTGTTTTTAAAGATACATTATTATTTGTTTTTGTTCCTCTTGCAAGACTTATAATTTCCATTATTTGGTCACCATATTTTATTTCGTCTTCAAATTTATTATTTAATTCTTCTATTTCTGTTTTATGAATAGATATATTATTATGATATATTTCTTGGAATATTTCTTCTGTAATAAATGGGAAATATATACTGAAATCTTGCAATAACTTATATAATAGTATATATACTGTTTTTTGTCCACTATATCTTGGAATTTCTCCAAATTCTTCTGGTCTATATAATCTATGTTTTACAATTTCTATATAATTATCACAAAATTCCCAAAAGAATTTTTCCAAAATATTTAGTGCTAAACCAACTTCATAATCATCTAAATAGCTAATAAATTGTTTTTCCATTTCTTGAAATCTTCCTAATATCCATTTGTCTATATATTCAAATTCAGTAAATTCTTTATCTTTATAATCTGATAAATGCATTTCTATAAATTTTGATACATTCCATATTTTGTTTACTAATTTCTTTCCTCTTTGTAAAGTCTCTTCACTAAATATTATATCTGTTCCAAGTCTTCCTGTACCTGCCCAATATCTCATAACATCTGCTGAATATTGGTTTATTAAATCTATTGGTTCATGTTTGCTATTTCCTTTGCTCTTGCTTATTTTTTCTCCTTTTCCAGCCATTACAAATCCTGATATCATTACATTATCCCATGGTTTTTGTCCAAAGTGATAAAAACTTTTTACTATTGTATAAAAATCCCATGTTCTAATTATTTCACTTGCATTTGTTCTTAAACTCATCGGTTTTAATATATCTTCGTAATTTTCCTTTTCTCCATATCTCATATTTATAAGTGGTGTTACTGATGATGTTGCCCATGTATCCATAATGTCTGTCTCTGGTACAAATTCTGTAGCTCCACATTTAGGACATTTGTCACACTTTGGTTTATCTACTAATGGATTTACTGGTAAGTCTTTTCTATCTGCAAATATTGGTGTTCCACAATCTTTACAATACCAAACAGGAAATGGCACTCCAAAATATCTTTGTCTTGAAATACACCAATCCCAAGCTATATTATTAACCCATTCATCATATCTTGCATGCATATATGATGGATGCCATTTTATATCATTTCCTATTTTTATAAAATCTTCTTTATGATTCATTATATCTATAAACCATTGTTTCATTACAGCATATTCTACTTCTTTGCCACATCTTTCGTGTGTTTGAACTTCATGTTCCATTTCTTCTATTTTTACGATATATCCGCCTTGTTTTAAATCCTCTACTATTTTCTTTCTTGCTTCTTTTATTTTTAGTCCGCCATAATTAGGTATAGTATCAATAATTTTTCCATCTGATGTAAAAATATTTTTTAATGGTAAGTTATATTTTTTCCACCATTCAATATCTGTTTGGTCTCCAAATGTACAGCACATAACTAAACCTGTACCTTTGCCAAGTTCTACTTTTTCATCAGCCATAATTGGTACTTCTACATCTATTACTGGAATATGGGCAGTTTTTCCTATTAGATGTTTATTTTTTTCATCATTTGGATTTACAAATACACTAACAATAGCTGGTAATAATTCAGGTCTAGTTGTAGCAATTGTAAATTTTTCGTGATCCTCAACTGTTTCAAAATTCACATAATTAAATGTAGTTTTTATAGTCTTTGTTTCAAGCTCTGCTTGTGCAATTGATGTTCTACATTCATTACACCATAATGCTGGGCTTTCTTTATGATAACAATGTCCTTTTTCTATTAAGTCTAAAAAAGAAGCTTGACTTATTCTTATAGTTGATGGTGCAACTGTTTTGTAGTGAATATCCCAATCTGTGCTTACACCCATTCTGCTGAATAAATCTTGGAATTCATTTTCATATTTATCTGTTGTTTCATAACATAATTTAGAAAATTCTTCTCTTCCTATTTCATGAGCCCTTTTTCCTTGTTCTTTTTCTACTAATCTTTCACTTGGTAATCCATTATCATCAAATCCAAAAGGATAAAATATATT
>CALXJY010000058.1 GCA_944388755.1 uncultured Clostridia bacterium
ACTTTCTAATATTTCTCTTTTAGTAAAATATTTTACTTCTGAAACTTCTTCCTTTTGTAAATCTATCTTTTCTATATTTTAATCAGGAAAATTTAATAAAAGTTCTTTAGTAGTTCATTAAATAATATCTAATAATTCTTTCATTGATTTTATTTTATAATTTGGTTCTATTATAATATCTTCTTTTTTCTTCCATTTATTATTTACATTTTGCTCATACCATATAGTCTTTACACCTAATACTTTTACTCCTAATAAATCCTCTAGTAGCTCATCACTTACAAATGCAATTTTATTGTATTCTTCTTTTGGTATTTCTTCAAATGCTTTCATATATACTTTCAAATTTGGTTTTCTTTCTTTTACTTCTTCTGAAATAACTACTTTTTTAAAATATTTTCTTATATCTTCACGTTTTAAAATATATTCAACATTCCTAATAGAATTATTACTTATAATTCCTAAACAATAACCTTTTTCGTATAATTTAACGATAGTCTCTCTTGTCTCGTCATCTAAAATATGAGATTGTAATAATAGTGTATCGATTTTTTCTAAATCTTCTTCTGTTATATTTAAAATTGCTGATAAATCTTTATATATTTCTTTTTCTGTAGCTCTTCCTAGCGAATTTAAAATTTGATAGTTTTTCCATTTTCTAAATATATCATCCCATTTCAAATTATATTTTTCTAATATATTATTTATTTTATTATCAACATTTTCAAATTTACTGATTAAAGTATATCCCCAATCAAAAAATATGTATTTATATTTCATCTTATATTTTTCTCCTCGCTATTTTATTTGTTCCAATTTTACTAATTCATTTTCTCTAAAAGCCATTTTTAATAAACAAGGCGATGTTATATCTAAGACTGTATTTTTATAGATTAATTTAACATCTTCATTTACTTCACACCAATTTAATAAGAAAAATTTTATTGAACCTCCGATGGCTTACAATGGCAATCTTCTTTCCCTCATATTCCTTCAGGATTTTATCAAAAAATCTATTCATTCTCTCCCTTGTATCTTCTGCACTCTCTCCATCAGTAGTTTTAAATTTTCTATCTAATAATTGTTCTTGAGAAGGATCTCTCGTTTTTTTGTCCTTCATAAATTTTCCTAACTCTTTTAAATTTCCTAGTCTTCTTTCGTTTAAGTTACTATCTAAATTAATAGGTAAATTGTTGTTATTTGCAATATATTTTGCAGTTGCTTTTGCTCTTGTATAACTACTTGACCAAATAACATCAATATTATTCAACTCAACATTTTCACTTAATCTTTTAGATTGTTCTTCTCCGTATACAGATAATATTTCTTTTTCATTAATCATCTGAGAATCTTCATTTGTATTTCTGATTCCATTTTCATCAGTAGTTTCAGCATGTCTAATTAAATAAATTATAGTATTTCCCATTTTCAACCGCTCCACTTCTTATTTTTTATATTTTATATTATATCAACAAAATCTTTCTTTTTACAACAGTTATTGCAACTTTTATTCCTTCCTAAATTCTTCTCTATAAACATCTCCTATAATATAAAAATCATATAAATCCATTTTAGGCATTCCTTCAGGGTCTTTACTTACATAATAATTTGCTTTTTTTCTTGCATTTTTTAACATTTTATTAAATCTCTCATAATGTTCATCGCCCAATAAATTTTTCAATATATTCTACTAAAAATAATGGAACATTAATAATTTTTCCATCTTTTTTTAAATTGTTCATTGAAAATCTTATAGATAAATCATTATTAAATTTTTCGTTATATCTAGTTAAACTAATATTATTTGTTGAATTTCCTGCTTTTACCTCAATCGGTATTATTCTATTTTCATATTGAATCAAAAAATCTATTTCATGTCTGTCAAATGTAAAATAATTAGGTACTTCATCAAATATTGTACATAACATATTGAATATATAATTTTCTGTTAAAGCTCCTTTAAATTCCTCAAATAATCTGTGTCCTTCTACTACAATTCTACTATTTAAATTTGTCATTTTTCTAAGTAATCCTACATCATTCATGTAGATTTTAAATGAACTTAAATCGTTATATGCAACAAGTGGCATATCAGGTTTTGTTACATTATATATTTTATAAATTAAATTCGCATCATTTAACCAATTTAGTGCATTTTCGTATTCTCTTGCTCTTGCTCCTTCTTTTATTGTTTGATATAAAAATTTTTTATTTTCTTTTGCTAATTGTGATGGTATACTACTCCATATTAAAGATATTTTATTTGCTTCGCTATTTTGTGTATGTTTTGAAAAATCACTTTCATATGCTCTTAATATATTTTCTTGCACATTATTTACAAGTTCCATATTTTTTTCATTTACCCAAACATTCACCGCTTCTGGCATTCCTCCTATTATAAAATATGCTTTTAATTTTTCTTCTAATTGATTAAAAAATATATCTGGAATATTTTCGATTTCTTTTATTGATTTAATATATTCTACTAAATTTTCACAATCATTTGCTATCAAAAACTCACTAAATGTCATTGGATACATATTTAAAAACTCTACTTTTCCTACTGGAAATGATGTATGTGATAACCTAATTCCTAGTAAACTGCCAGCACAAACTATATGATATTCATTTGCCTCTTCTTGAAAATATTTTAGACTATTTAATGCATTTGGGCATTCTTGAATTTCATCAAAAATTATTAATGTCCTTCCTGGCAATATTGCTTTTCCATATATAAATGCTAACTGCTCTAATATTCTTTTTGGATTTTTAGTATTATTAAATAGATTATATAAATCTTCATCATGATCAAAATTAAAGTATGCCACTCCTTCATAATTTTCTTCTCCAAATTGTTTTAATATATATGTTTTTCCAATTTGCCTTTCTCCTTTTACAATTAATGGTTTTCTATATTTACTTTCTTTCCATTTAATTAATTCATTTAATATAAATCTTTTCAAAATAATCATCTCCTATGACTAATATATATCAATTGTATATTAATTATACTACTTTTGTCACATTTTTTCAATCATTTCGCTTATTTTTATCACACTTTTGTTAGTATATATCTATATTTTATCACATTTTTACAATTAATATTTCTCTTTTTTTCACATTTTAGCAAATTTATAATTGATACTATTCTTGTCCATTATTATCAATAGAGTTTATTAGTTTTTCCTTATCTATTTCTTGAGTTAAATTTTTTCTTAAATCTTCTACTACAAATTTATTTAAAACACACTCTCTTATTGCTCTTCTTATACAATAATCTTTTCCATATCTATTATACATACTACAAATTGCAACCATATCATCTTTTAATCCACTTTGTTTCTGAAATGTATATTTGTTATGGCATATTGGACAATACAATAGCCCTGCCAATAGATGTTCTGTGTTTTCTTTTTTATGTATACTATGTGATTTTCTTTTTAAAATATCTTGTACATACATATCATTTGCAACTGCTAAAAAATGTATATGTGGAAAAAATAAAAAAGGCCTTCTGTCAAAACAACTTTTTAAAAAATAGGAAGATCTTTTGATTTAATTATACCCTTATTTCTTGTTTAATTTATGTAATTTTATTACTATATAATTTAAAAGAGAGAACTTAACAAGTCCTCCCTTTATATTATTAGATGGTATTATCAGATAAGTTCAATCAATGCTAAACTAGTACGCCCCACCACATAATAGCTGTCAATAGTATCAACAGTAGACAATGAATATACATTACCAGGAATAGAATACATTCCTCCAATACTTAAATAACCAGCACTTAATCCTTCGCTAATCACTATTTTACGAGTATTTCCTGCAAATCCATATAATCCACCAAACTTTCTTTCACCAGTTCTTTCATAATTATTTTTGGCATTTTCTGAATCCTTAAAATGTCCTATTTCTTCTGAGTGCATTGCCAACTGTTCCAAACTAGCAAAACCATCTTTCAGCCATCTTAATAGTAGTAAAAAATATGTGTTTTTAGAAGCAAATTGACTTTCATTCTCTGGAGAGTATTCGCTTATCTTTTCTTTCCATTCATAGATATCAAGTCCTGTTAATGGAATTTTTCCCTTAACAAACTGCAATCTATTTTTTCCATCAAGTGACGGTTCGAAAACAGGTATCCAACGATATCCCTCTCTTGGCTTATTTGCTATAGCAATCAAAACATTTTCTTTAAATTTCTTCAGTTTACTACTAAGGAATTTTCTTTCTTTACCTGTTTTGAAATCATATAACAAATCTTCTTCTTTTAAATCTTCCATATATACTTGCATCAGTTCATCTCTTCCATTTTTAATCCTGCAATACCAATATGGAACATCTTCTTTTTGATATACCTTTTTTGCACCTATAAGTGGTCTCGGTTTAGGTATTTGAGTCCTTGTCATTATGATTTCTTTTCTTGTTTTAGACATATTGTCTTCTGAATATACAATTCCAATACCATCTTCTGTTATTTTTACCCGCCGATATTGAGCGTTTTCGGGTAATTTAACGTACAAAACTTTTTCTTCCATAATGATTCCTCCTATTGATTTGTTTTGTAAAAAAGTTCTACTTCAAGTTTAATAACTTTACATAGTTATTATAGCATATAACTACTTACTATTCAATACTTTACATTTTTTAGTCTTGCTTTATTTTGTTCAGTGTTCATATCTTAATGATCTCAAGTATCTCCCTGAATCACTTTCTTCTAAATTTCATTTAATATTAAAATAATGTAATTATATACTTTTTTCAATGAGCTTATTGAGCATCTTTCTTTTGGACTATGTGCATCATATATATTGGGTGCTATTGCAATAAAATCTAATTTTGGTATTTTATTTGCAAAAAAACCTGCCTCTAAACATATATGCATATCTATTACCTTAGGATTCATTACAAAATATTTTCTATATATTACTTTGCAAGTATCTACAAATATTGACCTTTCTTTATGCTCATATCCTGATAATTCACTCTTTCTTTCTTGTATTTTATATTTACTAACTATATCACCTAGCTCTTTTTCTAATTTCTTCACCATCTCGTTTCTATTGCTTCTTATTGAAAAAGATATCTTTACCTTATCACTAAAACTTTCTATCTTTCCTATATTTAATGAAACTAATGGATTTTCATATTTGTCTTTGCAATATACACCATCTTTTATATCTTTTATTATGTTTATAACTTTGCTGGTTATGCTAGCATCGTAACTATAATTATCTATTTGTTCAATTTTTCTTACATTAACCCTAATATCTTCATTATCATTTATGCTTTTTTTCTTTAATAGCCTATTATAATTTACTATTTCTTGGTTTATTTTAACAAAATCAGCATTTTTAATATATATTTCACTATAACATTCTCTTGGTATTACATTTACCTTTCTTCCACCATAAATATTTTTCAAATAAAGATTATATTTTTTAGATAGGTCATCTAGTAAATTTCCCATTTCTTTTATAGGATTTCCTCTATTCTTAGATATATCTTTTCCTGAATGTCCGCCTCTAAATCCACTTATTTCAACTTTTATTAATACATAATCTTTACTATTTTTTTGTCTATTACATTCTATTTCATATTCGAATATTTTTGCTCCAGCACATCCAATCCATAATTCTTTTTCGTTCATATTGTCTAAGCATATCATCTTTTTGCTTTCCAACATACTGACATCTATCTGTTTTGCACCTTCCATAGTTGTCTCTTCTTCTACTGTAAATATAGCCTCTATTTTAGGGTGATTTATTTTATTTGAATTTAATATAGCTAATATTATTGCTATTCCTATTCCATTATCTGCCCCTAATGTAGTATTTTTAGCTTTTATATAATCTCCCTCAGTATAAACCTCTAAACCTTCTTTTTCAAAATCGTGATTACTATTTTCTTCTTTTTCACATACCATATCTAAATGGCACTGTAGCATTATACTTTCTTCGCTATTATTCCATTTTGTTGGGTCTTTAAATATTATTATATTATTGTGGATATCTCTTATACATTTCAAGTTTCTTTCTTTTGCAAAATTTTCTACATAGTCTGCTATTTTTTCTTCTTTTCTAGACATTCTTGGTATTTTACTTATTTCATAAAAATATTTTAATACTTCATTTATATCAAGTTCTTTCATGGTTATAATCGCCCTCATTCTTCTTTTAAATAATCATACACATAACTTGAAGATTCATACTATAAATGCGTTTCAAAATCATTTAATTTCCCAAATTTCTTTGAATTATACACAATATCCATAGTTTCTTCCATTGTTATGTTATTAAGTAGCATCTACTTTTTCCTCATTACTTGAAAATGATTGAAAATCGCACCCATCAGTATATCTCAATGCTTTTATTATCTTTTTTAATGACAATATTTTTTATTTTTCATATACATATCTCCTAAAAATTCTTTCAATATTTTTTTATTTCATCAATTGTATATATTTTTCACTCATAGTATCATCACTCCTTACAGTATGCTATTAATATAGCATACTGGTTCTTTGTCAAGTTAGTTGATTTATGCTAAAATTTTTAGACGTAGTAAATCAAAGCTACATCTACCATACATTA
>CALXJY010000059.1 GCA_944388755.1 uncultured Clostridia bacterium
TTAGAATTTTTAAAACTCAGTTATTTCAATCATTTTAAAATTCAACTTTACATTTCTTTTAACTTTACATTCTAACACAAATGTAAAGCATTACATTTGTGTTACAAGACAATTGAAAAATCACAATAAATAACTTTAGTATCTATGTCTTTTCAAAATCAGTGAGGAGGTTTTTATTTATGAGTTATGCAATAATAAGAAATGAAAAATATAAAAGAGATAATTTAAAGGGAATATATCGTCATAATGAAAGAAAAAATAAAAATTATTCTAACAAAAATATAGATATAACAAAATCATATCTAAATTATTCTATAAAATCTCCTCAATATAGTTATGAAAAAGAGTTTGATATAATTAAAGAAAAATACAATCTTAAGGGACAAATAAAAACCGTTAGTAATATTGTTTGTGAATACATAATAACATCAGATAAGGAATTTTTTGAATCCATTGGAGAAAAAGAAACTAAAAGATATTTTGAAACAGCCTATAAATTTGTATGTGAATATAAAAACTTAGGAGAACAATATATTTTATCTGCCAATGTTCATATGGATGAAAACACACCTCATCTGCATTTGGTTTTTATTCCTGTAGTTCATACTACTGATAAAAAAGGAAATGCCATTGATAAAGTTGCTTGTAGTGAGTTTTGGAAAGAAAAAGATAGTTATATCCAATTACAAAATGCTTTTTATTCATATATTACTCAAAACAGTTTCAATTTAGAACGAGGAAAATCATCTTCAAAAGAACATTTATCTATGAAAGATTATAAAGAAATCACTAATTATGAAAAAACTAAAAAGATATTAGAAGATATCAAAATCGAATTACCTAATGTCCCTGATATTAAAAATTTTGGAAAACTAACCGTAAAAAGAGATGAGAAAATACAAAAAGAAATAATTGAGCCAAAAGACCAACTTATAAAACAACTATATATTGATAATAAAAAATTGCATCGTGAACTAGAAAAACAAGTTAATCTTATTGATAAAGCTGAAAAGTTTGAAAATGAAAAACAAACAATTTTACAAGAACAATCTAATTTAGAACAAAAGTATATTAAATTAGAAAAGAATTATAATAAACAAACACAACAACTTGAAAATGATTATAATATTAAAGTTAAAGAATTAGAACAAAATTTTAACAAGAAATATGATAATTTATTAAAAGAAAATATCTATTTAAACAAAATTATAAATAAATTTTTGGAAACTCTTGAAAAGTTTATACATTGGATTTGCAAAAAGTTTGCTATCAGTGAAGAAGATAACCTTATTAGAAATTTTCAAAAAGAAACTAATACTGTTATTAATCCAAAAAAGCAAATTGAATATGAAGAAGAAATAGAAGAAAACGAATATTAAAAATATAAAGAGTGCCACACTTGAAGTGACACCCCATAATTCTACCGCTCATATTCATCATCATCACGCTGATAAGATCTGAAATTTCTTTCTACTACATACTATCTTTCGCGTTCTCTTGGTCCTCTTTCAAATCCCACTTTTCTAAGAAAGGAAGCTTTGATTAGTTCAGTATCATCACATCTAGAATGACTTCCAAACAATGCTTCAGCCAATGTTGCAAAAGCTATTACTTCTCTTCCTGGTCCATCAGGACCTACATCAATATCACTTTCGTGAAATGATACATTCTCTGTCCAGTCATACCGCTCCAGAGTATAGAGTGAATTAAGAAAGTTTGTCGCTGATAATGTCTTGAGCTTTTTAACCATGGTAACGAAAGCATCTGCTGGATTCGCACCAAGTTCTTGTGTGATTTTCTGGTAGATAGCATAAAGCTTATCTCCATCTAAATCACTGGTTGTAGCACCCCGACCTGAGTAATACTCCGGTCTATCGCACATACCTACTGAACGAACTATCTCTCTTGCTGAAATTGCCATATTGTTTTCCTCCTAACGAAATTTGTTCATTCTTCAACATTGAATGTAATTTAATTATACCACTAATAGACATAAAATTCAACATTTTGCATATACCACTCAAGATAAAGATATGAAAAAATTTTTTCAAAAATCGTTCAAAAAACATTCATTGATTTATTTTTTATTCCCTGCTACAATCTATTTACAATTTATTTTAAGTATTTTTAATTTTTTAGAAAAAAGGGAAAAAAAACGGAATTGATTGTTACTAATTATGATTATATAATTCGTTTAACAAATAATTTAAAAAATGAATATTTATCCATAAGTATTCATTTAAATTATTATGCTTAAAATTTATTAGCAAAAATTTAACCAATTTTATGGAGGTACACAATGTCAAATAAAGAAAAAATAATTGATTTATTTTATATCAAACATTTAAAACCTGTTGATATTGCTTTGAAACTTGATGTCAGCAATAGTTATGTAACAAAAGTAATAAAAAAAGATTCTAGGTATCATAAAGAAAAAACTCAAAGGAAACAACAAAATAAAATAAAACATAAGGAACAAACCATTGAATACATAAAAGCAAAACAAAAATCTAATAAAGATAGTTATGAAGCTCTTAAATATCAACTAAAAAAAGATGCTGAAGAACTATCTTATTATTTTGACATTTCAGATCGTAGTTTTAGAAAATTTAATGCTAGTGCTTATAAATATAACCATAAAAAGAAAAGATTTGAAATAGATAAAAAATTAACTGTTTCAGCAGATGTTCCAAAAATAGTTTATTAAATTGAAGGAGGTACAATAAAAATGGATGTAAAAGAACAATATTCTATCATGTTTACTAATTACCCAGATATTATAAACATTGAACAAATGAGAAAAATGTTAGGTGGAATTAGTTTAACATTAGCTTATAGGCTTATTAAGGAAAATAAAATTAAAGCTATTAAAATAGGCAGACAGTATAAAATTCCAAAAGCTAATATAATTTCATACATAATAAATCAAAATTGAAAATAAGTACGTTTTAACAAGAATAAGGAGGTCATTATGATAACAGTAACTGCTACATTACAGAAAAAGAAAAATATTTATTATGCAGTTTTATACTACAAAGATGAATTTAACAATATACAGCGAAAGTGGATTTCTACTAAGCTGAAAGTTAAAAATAATAAAAAACTTGCAGAAAGAAAAGTTGAAAAAATAAGATATGAATATGAAAAAACACTAAATGAAAAACCTACTCTTTCTGGACTAGATGTAAATAATAAGGCTAATATAAAGTTTTGTGATTTTATGCTAAATTGGCTAGAAATTATAAAACCTATAGTTGTCAAAACAACTTATGCCGGTTATGAAAGAATTGTAAAAGGTAAAGTTTATAATTATTTTAAAAAATTAGATGTTTCACTTAAAGATTTAAAGCCATATCATATACAAGATTTTTACACAGAATTATATAAATTAGGTTTAAAGGGTAATACTATTCTTCGCTATCATGCTAATATTAGAAAGGCTTTGCAATATGCAGTAAAATGTGAATTGATTTTAACTAACCCAGCAGATAAAGTAGATAAACCTAAAAAAGAGCAATATATTGCAACTTATTATAACAAATCAGAATTAAACGATTTATTTGTTGCAATACGAGATACTCCAATAAAGTTACCTGTTCTTATTGCATCATATTATGGACTTAGGCGAAGTGAAGTGCTTGGTATTAAATGGGATGCTATTGATTTTGATAACAAAACAATTATTATAAGGCATACAATTTCACAAACCAAAGTAGATGGAAAGTTGCAAATTGTTGCAGAAGATAAAACCAAAAATCAATCTAGTTATAGAACTTTGCCACTAATTCCAGAAATTGAAGAACTACTTTTAGAAGAAAAAGCAAATCAAGAGTATAACAAAAAAATATTTAAAAAATCATATTTGAATGAAGATGGTTATGTTTGTGTAAATACAGATGGATCTATATTAAAACCTGACTATGTTTCTCATAAATTTAACCAAATACTAAAAAATAATAATTTAAGACCTATCCGTTTTCATGATTTAAGACATTCGTGTGCTAGTTTATTATTATCAAATAAAGTCAGTATGAAAGATATTCAAATATGGTTAGGTCATTCTAGTTATAATACTACTGCTAATATATATACTCATGTAGATATAGAATCAAAACAAAATTCAGCAATTGTAATTGGAAATGCTTTAAACTTTTCGGAAACTGCAGAAGATATTCAAGAAGATGATGAAGAAGAAATGGAATTATAAAAAATTGTTAGAAATGTTAGAAAATAAAAAATCCTTATTTAAGCCACTAAATAAAGATTTTTATAAAAATAAAATATTGTGAATTTTGTAGAACTTTTTGTAGAACTACAAAATTTTTAAAATTAAAACACCAAGTTTCAATCTTCCGAAACACTTGGTGTTCTAATGGTGCAGATGGCCGGAATCGAACCGGCACGAGGTTTAACCCTCGCAGGATTTTAAGTTTTAAAACTCCTGTGTTCACTTAGCACCATTATGCCCTTGTTGTCCCTTTTTATACTTCTAATAAATCCCTCTAACAACTTGATTATGTGGTGATTTTATTATAATATCAATAGTTTTGCAAGTTTCTGAAAAGTTTTTAACTTTGTTAGACATTTGTTAGACTTTTATATTATTTTACAAAATATCTACATATTTTTGTTGTAACACATATTATAAATTTTTCTCAATTCTTCTGCTAATTTGCTCCAGTCTTCATTTTCTCTAGCTTTCTTTATAACATTATCATATTGATTTAATGGAATTTTACATTCTTCTAAAACTCTTATAAATCCTTCAGAATTTGGTTGGTCCGTGCCTATATTGACAACATTTGCACTTATAAGTGGTATACCTAATCTAAAACATACCATATCTATATTACCTAATTGGTGTGCTATATGATCTGCACCTAAATTAAAATAACCTGCTAATTCTTTATATGTTACATATGGTTTTGTATTTAATAAATCTATTAACTTATTCGCCATATCAATTTCTAATCTTGTTAATTCTCTATTTATATTATTTTTTTTGTTCATATCTTTTATCCTCACTATCATTTTTCTATATATTATCACACATATTTATTATTTTCAATACCATAATGTAATACAATGTTTATTTTCATACCCTTTTAAAATCCTGTTATCCCTTACAGTATGAGTGCCATTACATTTTTCTTGATATTTATTAAATAAAAAAAAGTATGAAAAAGCCTCGACCTGTTACAAAAAATGTATTACAATATACAGTCATAATAGGAAATGGAGGTAGGAAAAATGAACTTTGTACAGCCAATTAGAAGCAAAGAAAAATTGGAGCAAATGAAAGAAGAATTGAAAAAAAGAGGTACTAGAGATTATTTATTATTTTATACCGGTATCAACACAGGATTAAGAGTAAGTGATATAATAAAATTAAATTATGATGATGTAAGAGACAGCTATGGTAATATGAAAAGTCATATTACTATAACAGAAAAGAAAACCAGTAAGATAAAAAAGTTTCCTATTTGTAACGGTTTGTATGATGAACTTGAAAAATATACAAAATTTATGAAACCTGGAGAATATTTATTTAAAAGTCAAATAGGTTCTAATCAACCAATTACAACTACTCAAGCTTACAGAATATTAAAAGCTGCTGCTAATGAAGTTGGAATTGAAGAAATTGGAACTCACTCAATGCGAAAGACCTTCGCTTTTTGGCACTATAGACAATATCACGATGTTGCTTTATTGCAAACT
>CALXJY010000060.1 GCA_944388755.1 uncultured Clostridia bacterium
GAGTAACAATAGTAGCAATAAGTGGGGAAAATGGGATAATACAAAGAGCAGTTGAAGCAAAAGAAGAAACAGAAAAAGCTGAAAAAGAAGAGAAAGAAAAGCTAGGAGATATGGAAGATACAATAAATGAATATGCAACAAGGATAACAGTAGAGCAAGTAACAGATGAAAACCCAGGAATATTAGAAGGTACTGGAACAGATGACGACCCTTATACTATAAATAGTATAGAGGATTTAGTGTATTTCTCATATGATGTAAACAATGGAAATACTTATGAGGGAAAAACAGTAAAATTAGGATTAAGTTTAGATTTTAATTCAAATAAGTCATATGTAGAACCGTTAAGAACGGATTATGGAAGATACGGATATGACGGAGAACTAAAAATTTTGCTAACAACAGGAGAAGGATTTAAACCAATAGGAACTTATTTAAATACAAATACTTCAGTAGCGGATAAAACAAATATTCCATTCATGGGAACTTTTGATGGTAATGGGTATAAAATAGATGGAATGAGAATTGTATCAGAAGAAAAAGGAAAAGGATTATTTGGATTAGTTAATAACGGAATAGTTAGAAATTTGACAATAGGAGAAAATTGTAATATAGACGTAAGAGCTAGCTTTGGTTCTATAGCTGGTTATTTATATAATAATGCAAATATTGAAAATTGCATAAATGAGGCTACTATAAAAGCTCATGGTACCAATATAGGAAGAATAGTAGGGACAAGTACAGCAGGGTGTATAGTAACAAAATGTAGTAATAAAGGGATAATACAAGGTACATTAACGGTTGGAGGAATAGTTGGAAATAATGAAGGAAATATATTGTATTGTTATAATTTAAATACAATTAATTCGGAGTCTTCCGTTGGTGGAATTTGTGGAGTGAGTACAGGAAGAATTACAGAAAGTTATAATATTGCAAGTATAGTTTCAGAAACTACAAATGTAGGTGGAATAGTAGGTTTATCACAAGGAAATGGAAATACAGATAGTTGTTATAATATGGGAAGTATAACTGGAACAGGAAACAATGTAGGTGGAATTATAGGACTAGGTACGGGAAATTCACAATTATCTAATTCTTATAGTGCGGGTTATGTAATCTCAAGTAACAATTCGAGTGGTGGAATAGTAGGATACAATGAATCTATAAGTGTATCAAATTGTTATTATTTGATGAATAGTGTAAATGATGGAAATGATATTACCATTATAGATGGTATAGAATTTAAGACAGAAGAAGAATTAAAAAATATTGCAGAAACATTAGGAGTAGCTTTTAAAGAAGATATTAACAATGTAAATAATGGATATCCACTATTAAATTGGCAGTAAAATTAATTACAAAAATTAAATAATAATGGATTAGAATTGAATAGTAATAATCTAAAACTCTTTAAAATAAACTAGAATAAAGTATATTTTAAGGAGTTTTAATTATGAGTGAAATATTGAAAACAACTTTAATAGGATTATTTTTTGGAACTTTTGGAACAACCCTTGGAGGAATAATAGGAATATTTTTAAAAAAAGATTCTAATAAATTTTTAAGTTTTATTTTATCATTTGCATCAGGATTGATGATGGCAATAATTTGTTTTGATTTAATACCTGAAGCACTAGAGATTGGAGACATATTATTAATATTAATTGGAATTGGAATAGGTGTAATTACAATGATATTTTGTGATGTCATAGTTGATAGAAAATTTAATAGTAAAGTTTCGAAAGATAAAACTAACAATTTACTAAAAACAGGTATAATTGTTTCAATCGGATTAGCAATACACAATTTTCCTGAAGGTTTAGCAATTGGCTCAGGTTTTGGAGCTTCTTTGAAATTAGGTTTAAGCTTAGCTTTAGCTATTTGCTTACACGATATACCAGAAGGTAGATTCCAAAGTAGACAGTGATTAAATTATCTACTAAAAGAAGAAAATGTTTGAGTATGATTTGAATTTGAAAAGATATCTAAGAAAAAAATATGAGTTATGTCATTCTTGTTATAAAGAAAGATAATATATCGAAAGATATTTGTTTTTATGATATAATTTTAACAATGAATAGTAAAGTTGATGTTGAGATTACAAATTGTTATATAAAAATAATTATGATTAAAAATATATGGATTTTTTAATAAAAATATAGTATAATATTATTATAAATTAAAAGTAAAATGATTTTTAAATTGTAAAAAATAGAATTATAAAATTGGAGAGTGATGATTAGATGACTTATGAATTTGCTAAATATCCTGATGGTACAATTGCAGTATTTTCAAATATTGGAAAAAAAGAAAATGGAGAAGAATATATTTGCATTACTTTTGAAAGACCAAAGGAATATGGATTTGATACTTATGTAATTGAACTTCCAAGCTATAATGTTGTTTTGGATGATGGAAATTATTCAGATGAAGAAAAGAAAACATTTTTGGAAATTGTCAAAAATGGTGCATCTTTCTTTTTTAAATACGCACGCTTAGGGGGGTTGAAAATTGCCTAGTATTTTTGAAATAAAACGGATATAAGATTTACTTTTGGACAAACGAGAATGATGAACCGATTCATGTACACATTTCAAAAGGAAATCCAACAGCCAACGCAACTAAAGTTTGGCTAACTCAATCAGGAGGTTGTGTACTTTGTCATAATAAAAGCAAAATTCCTGAAAGAGAATTAAATATTATTTGTGAAGATATCTCTTTGCATTATTTTCAAATTGTAGAAAAATGGAAATTAATTCACTCAGGTAATATAAAATTCTACTGCTAAAATGTTTGAAATATGTTAAATCTATAATAAAAAATAATAATTTAAAAGACATAAAAATATATTTAATATAAATTAAAATTGCTAGCATAAAAATTATAGAAATACATGAGTCAAAACTGTCCAAATTTTAAAGAGTAAAAATCTTAAAAATAGGACAGTTTAATTATTGAGCAAAGTAACTAATATCAAAGGATAAATAAATTTTAATAGACATTTTGGACTCAACTGGGTAGGAGTGTGAGAGTGAAAACTATCACATTCCTACCCAAGAACAGTTATATGAAAAAATAATTAAACTGGATTTTATAGTAATGAAAAAATATATTTTGAAAGGATATGTAAATAAAAATACATATCTTTTTTGTATTTATAGAAATTATAGTAGAATTTTTGAAAAAAAGTAAAGTATATATTATAGAGGATACAATATTTTTATGTTTAGAATAATCAAATTTTTAACACATATAAATTAAATAAGCATTACTTAATAACTGGAGAAAAGGTTGAAAAATAATTACAATTTTTTTCCAACCATATTTGTGCCACTAGGAAGGAATGAGATTAAATATGAACGAATCATTTAAAATAAATATATACTTTGATGAAAAAGGTGAGGATTTAGAAAATTTAATAGAACATTTGATAATTATTATGCTGGAGAAAAAATATATTCAAATAGTTAGCGATGAATTGTGTAGATAAGCAGAACAATTATAATAATCTAAAATTTTCATTACTTGAGCATTTGAATTTACTTCCAAATTAGATATAATTTATAGGAATTCAAATTATTATCTCAAGCATGGAAGGAGGTAAAATGCTTGAGCAGATAGAAAGAACAATATATAAAGTAGCAATTTATATAAGACTATCAAAAGAAGATGTAGATAGAGGATATGATGAAAGTGAAAGTATAAAAAATCAAAGAACATTATTAACACAATATGTAGAAAATTTAGGATGGAATTATAAACTTATAGACATATATATTGACCAAGGCTTTACTGGAACCAACTTTAACAGACCAGGTTTTCAAAGAATGATAAAAGATATAAACTTAAAAAAAATAAATATGGTCATAACAAAAGACCTATCTCGTTTAGGTCGTGATTACATAGAAACAGGAGAGTACATAGAAAAATGGTTTCCAGAAAAAAATGTTAGATATGTTTCTGTAACTGATGGTATAGATACTTTTGCAAATAACAATGGTAATAATGATATTGCCCCTTTTAAATCTATATTAAATGATATGTATTCAAAAGATTTATCAAAAAAAATCAGGACAGCCTTGCATACGATGCAAAAAGAAGGAAAATGGGTAGGTGGCAAAACAGCCCTAGGATATATGAAAGATTCTAATAATAAAAATAAATTAATCATTTGTGAGCCAGAAGCAAAAATTGTAAAAATAATTTTTGATATGGCAATTTCGCGGAAATTCAATTACCATGATAAGAGATTACCTAAATAATAATCATATTCCTACGGCAAGCCAGATTAGATATAATAAAGCAACATTTTGGGAAAATAAAACCATAAAAAATATATTAAAAAACGAAATATATTGCCGGCACTACCGTACAAAATAAAAGGAGTAGGATAAATTATAAAAACAGAAAATTAAGACCAAACCCAAAGGAACAATGGAATATTGTAGAAAATACCCATGAACCAATTATAGATAAAAAAACTTTTGATATGGTACAAAAAATGGTAATTACTCAAAATTATAATCGAAATGAAAAGAAACATCATTTTTTGTTAGATGGTTTGATAGTATGTTATGAATGTAAGCACAAAATAGGTGTCAGAGCAAGAAAAAACGGAAGATTAGATATGATATGTAACAATTATCGTAGAAACTCAAAATTAGGACTTTGTACATCACATGGATTTAATTATGAACTATTAGAAAAAATGGTATTAGAGTACATAAAAAAATTATTTTTGCAAATTAATAGCAAAAAAATAGAGTTAAATATAAAAAACAGTATATCAAAGCATGATTATGGAAAAATATTAAAGAAAATAGAAACAGAAATAAAATTAATAAATGACAATATTGATAAAATGTATGTTGATAAATTAAATGGGAAAATTAGTGAAGAGATGTATGAAAGATTATTTAATAAATTAAAAGGTGAGATAAAGCAAAAAGAAGAGGAATATATTGGGTTAAAAAATGAACAAGAAAATAATTCATATGATGATGTAGATAGCATAAAAAAGTTGGTAAAGGATTTTTTAAAATTTGAAAAGCCAACACCAGAAATAATAAAGGTTTTTATAAACAGGATTGAAGTACATCAAGATAGACAGGTAGATATTATTTTTAATTTTAAAATAATAAATCAGTTACTCAAAAATTTAGAGTAAGTGAAAAATATGAAATGTTAACCAAAAAACAAAAAAATAAAAATAAATAAGTTTTGTTAACATACTAACAAAACTTGACAATAAAAAACTAGAAGTGTATAATTATAAAGAGGTGAAATTTATGATAAATAGAGAATTATATATTAACAAATTATTAGCTTATAAAGATACAG
>CALXJY010000061.1 GCA_944388755.1 uncultured Clostridia bacterium
GAATTTTTAAAACAAAAAATCCAACCCTTATCGAGCTGGATTTTTTGTTTCTCGGGTTTCTATTTCAGGACACCCTCTTTTTTGTTTATTTCTAATATATTCCCATTATAATTTTTTATGTTATTACCCATCCGCCATTTACTGATATTACCTGTCCTGTTGTGTATTCGTCTTCTATAAGCCATTTTACACATTTTGCAATATCTATTGTATTACCTAACTTTTGTAATGGTATTTCTTCTTTTATTTGTGTTATTTCTTCTTCGCTGTATATATTATTTATATCTGTATTTATAAATCCTGGTGCAATTGAATTTACTCTTATTCCTGATGGACCCAGTTCTTTTGCTAGTGATTTTGTTAGTCCGTCCATTCCCGCTTTTGATATTGAATAAACTACTTCCATAGAGGCTCCAACTTGTCCCCAAATTGATGATATATTTATTATACATCCTTTTTTATTTTGTATCATATTACGTGCTGTTTCTTGACACATTATAAATGCTGAGTATAAATTTGTATTTATAATATTATCCCAGTCTTTTTTTGTTACTTCTGTTATTAATTGGTTTTTATCTATTCCAGCATTGTTTATTAATACATCTATTTTTTTATATTTATTTAATGTATATTTTACTAATTCTCTACATTGTGTTTCTTGTGATATATCTGTTTTATATATGTCTATATTATATTTTTCTTTTAATTCTTTTGCTTTATTTTCTGATTTGTTGTAATTTGCTATTATAATATTTTTTTCTTTTGCAAGTGTTATTGCTATTTCTCTTCCTATTCCTCTTGAAGCTCCCGTTATTAAAATTACTTTGTTCATTCTTGATTTCTCCTTTTTATTTAAAATTATATTATTGTTTGTATAAAATATCAAGTTTAAATTTTATATTATATAGTACTATGCTAGAATCCATAACTATAATAAATAGTATTTAAAAGAATGTATTCACTTTAATTTTAAAATTTTCACGATGTATATTGATTTTTATTTTAACATAATATATACTTTTAATGGATGGGGGTGATTTAATAATGAATAAATTAAGTAAAATATTATTGACTTTTGTTATTATACTTGTAATTGCATTGATAACTATGACAGTTCTATTTTTTAATATGAAAAATCTAGCTTATGATAATTATTCTATGTACGAATCACAAAAAGATTTATCAAACTCTTTGGAAAAACAATTAGAAGAATATAGTCAAGAATAAAAAATTTATTTCTTTTTCTTTATTATTGCATTTCCGTTTTTATCAATATCTCCATTAACATAAGCTAAAATACCAAACTTGTAAAATAGACACACATTTCCTTTATAGTATCATAATCGAGAGTAATTATATCAATATAACTACTCTCATTAAAATTGTAATTTGTCCATATTTACAATAAAAAACATTTTAATTTGAAAGAGTATAATCCATTGAATCTCCACCAATTATTTCTCCTGTTGTACAATCAATAAAATAACTATATTTTCCTTCTGTGTATCTTTCTGCTACACTATCAAAATTATCTTCATAAGTTAAAACGACTACCCACGCATTTCTAATTATATTTTCAACATTATAATAATTTCTGTCTTCATTTGGATAATCAACTGTTTGCATAGTATTATAATATTTTTCTTTATTATTTATTCTTTCATAAGCATCTGCATTCATTTTTACTATTCTTCTTTCTGCTTTGGTTTCTATTACTTTGTTTGTTTCAATTTTCTTATCTTCTTCTAATGCAATTTGAATAGCATTATCTTTTGATATGATAATTTCATTATTGTCAAAATGTTCATTTTTAACTGTAAAACTATCAAAATTTTTGTTTTTAGATTCAATACTTACAGATATCATTTCATAAGGATTATATATTTCGCCATATTTTTTATTATAAGTTATATCAATTTTGTATCCGCTATCTTTACCACTACCTCTGTTATTATTGCAAAATATGTTTGTAATTTCATAATCTCCTTCTTTAAAACCAAATAAAGTATAGTATTGATTTGCTATTTGCATTGCTTCATCTTCTGTGATTTCAATATTACAATCTTGCTGATTTTTATTGAAATTCCATATACTTTCAAATTCTGCTGTTTTTCCGTTAATACTTATTTCATAATTATCTTCTGTATTAAATCTATATATGATGGTATCAGAGTCCATTTCTTTATAATGATTTGTATTAACTATATTGGTATTAAAATCAATCTGTTCCAATTTTTTGATTGCTATTTCTTTGGCTTGATCTTCTGTTATGTTTTCTTTTTTACTTTTTTCTGTAATTTGTTCTGTTATATTTTCAATTTTTTCAGGTGTTTTCCATATATTTTCTATTACTTTACTTGCTGCAAATACCCCTCCAGTTAATACCATAAGAGTACACGCTGCTATACCTATATTTTTAAATATAAATTTTCCTGTTCTATTCATATTTTTTTCCTCCTCATTTTTCATTTTAGATATAGCTATTTTTATTTTTAATTTATTTTTTATCTTTTCATTCATCTATAAAACCTCCTTGCTTTAATTCTTGTTTTATTTTCTTTCGTATTCTATGTAATCTTGTCTTTGTGTTTACTTCTGAAATATTTAATTCCTTAGCTATATCTTTAATTGATTTGTTTGAATAGTAGAACATACTTATTATTTTTATATCTTCTTCTTTTAGATTTTTTATTTTTTTATATAATTGATTTACTTCTTCTCTTTCTTGTGAATAAATATCAACATAACTATATTGGGCTAAATTTTTACATTGTTCTATATCAATACTGTATTTCAATGATTTTAATTTTTCCTTTATCAAATTTCTAGTAATTCCAGCCATATAGGAACTCAATGACTTTATTGTGTAATTTTCTTCATATCTTTTCCATAATACAAAAAAGGTATCTATTATAATTTCTTCCTTATCTTCTTCTGACAAGTTATTGCTAACCATATTTTGTATTATTGTTCTTACATATGGGGTGTAATCATCTACAATTTTATCTAAATCAAGATTTTTATTTATGATATAATCTTCTAGTTTTTTATCTTTCACTTCTAAAACTCCTTTATAAGATATCTTACACCTTTATAGTGGTAAAAAATACAAAAAGGTTACATTTTTGAAAAAATAAATAAATTTTTTTCAAAAAAAAAGACTAAAAATTAGTCTTAAAATATGATTATTTTTTGATTTTAAATATAAAAAAGCCAATAATTAAGAGTTCTCTCAAAACTATTGACCTTTATATGGAGCCACTTCCCAGATTCGAACTGGGGACCCTCGCATTACAAGTGCGATGCTCTAGCCAGCTGAGCTAAAGTGGCATTTTGGTGACCCCGACGGGAATCGAACCCATGTCTCCGCCGTGAAAGGGCGATGTCTTAACCGCTTGACCACGGGGC
>CALXJY010000062.1 GCA_944388755.1 uncultured Clostridia bacterium
CGAGTTTTGCTTACTCCTGTCTACTGTTCTTTTACTTTTTTATGAAATTTTTGTTGCATTTCAAATGAAATTTCCGGACTTATTTCTAAATATTCATTTTTTAGTGTAATAATTCTGTAATATTAAAAAGTTATCCACAGTTTATAACAAAATTATCCACAATTTTATTTTTTTTTCCACAATCATATTGACTTAATTATAAAAAATCTGTTATTATATGGGAAGTAAAAAAAAGACAGCAATAAAAATAATTTTTATTAAAAAATTTGTTCACATTTTTTAGGCTTTTTTTACAATCATATTACAAAGTTATCAACAATTGTGGATAACTTTGTGGATAACTTTATAGAAAGGATGAAAATTAGATGGAGATTGACAAAGACGAACTTTTAGTCAAAATAAAAGATACTTTAAAAGGCGAAGTCTCTTCAATTTCCTACGATACATGGATAAGTTCATTAGGTATAAAAACGATTGAAAATGACAATATTGTTTTTACAACCCTTTCTGAATATCAGCGTGATTTTATAGAAAACCGTTTTAGAGATTTAATGCTTAACACTCTAAAATATATAACAAACCGTGAATTTACTTTTTCTGTAATTGATTTATCTGCTGAAAACAATGAAGAAATGGGCGAAATAATATCTGATTCATCTTCAAACGTACCTGAATCAGAGTTAGAAACTAATCATCAAACTCTAAATCCCAAATATACTTTTGAAACTTTTGTCGTTGGAAATAATAATAGATTCGCACATGCAGCAGCATTAGCAGTAGGAAATGAACCAGGTAAATCCTATAATCCATTATTTTTATATGGTGGTGTTGGTTTAGGTAAAACTCACTTAATGCAAGCAATTGGTAACAGAATAATAGAAGAAAATTCAAAATCAAATGTTCTATATGTTACTTCTGAAAAATTTACCAATCAACTTATAAATTCAATAAAGGATAATAAAACAGAAGTTTTTAGAAATAAATACAGAAATATTGATGTTTTACTAATAGACGATATACAATTCATTGCTGGCAAAGATAGAGTACAAGAAGAATTCTTTCATACTTTTAATACTCTAAGAGAAGATGGAAAACAAATTATAATATCCAGTGATAAACCACCAAGAGACATCCAATTTCTAGAAGACAGATTAAAATCAAGATTTGAATGGGGATTACTAGCAGACATTTCTTGTCCAGATTATGAAACACGTTTAGCAATATTAAGAAAAAAAGCTCAAGATGAAAAAATTATAATTGATGACTCTATACTTTCTGATATAGCAACAAAAATTGACTCAAACATCAGAGAATTAGAAGGTGTATTTAATAAAATAGTTGCAAGAGCTTCTTTAACACATAGTCCTATTACCATAGAACATGCAGAAGTAATAATAAATGAATTTAAATTAAAAAGCGAAAAAGTTATATCTAGCGAATTTATAAAAGAAACTGTTGCTAAATACTTCAGCATAGATAAAAATGATTTAGCAGGTGAAAAAAGATCAAGCGACATAGCTTTTCCAAGGCAAATAGCAATGTATTTATGCAGAGAAGTAGCTAATATGTCTTTTCCACAAATAGGAAAAGATTTTGGTGATCGAGATCATTCAACAGTAATGCATGCATACAATAAGATTAAAAAAGAAGTTAAAGATAAAAATAATACCAGGCTAATTGTGGAAAGTGTGAAAAACATTATTACAAGTGATCCTGAATAAGTTACTCTAAGAATACAAGCTTTTTTTGAAATCTATGTTTGGAAAAAAAACTGTTTGGAAAAAACAAATAGATATGTTCTTACGGAAGCAATAGATTGGTTATCCACAGGATATTGTGGATTAGCTGTGAATAAACTGTGTATAAGTCAGTTTTCCACAATTTTACTTTTCCACATGTGAATAATTTCGACAGTTTTCCACAGATTTATACACAGCATTTTTTCTAGGGATTCTAACTTTCCACATAGTTTTCCACAGTTTCCACAGTACCTACTACTACTACTACTAAAAATATTATATTATTATATTATATATTAAAAGGAGGAACAAAAATGAAAATTATATGTTACAAAGACAAAATACTAAAAGCCATTAATTCCGTAGTAAAAGGTGTAGCATCTAAAACTACTATGCCTATACTAGAAGGAATATTAATTCAAACAAATGACAATGAAATAAAATTAACTACATATGACTTAGAACTTGGAATAGAATATATAATGGAATGTGATGTTAAAGAACAAGGAAGCACAGTTGTCAATGCAATAATGTTTAGTGAAATTATTAGAAAATTACCTGATACAGAAATATATATTACAGTAAATAACAATAATTTACTAGAAATAGAATGTGAAGGATCACACTATAAACTAGCAACAATGAATCCAGATGAATTTCCTGAATTACCAAAAATCGAAATAGAAAATTCAATAGAACTAGAACAAAATACTTTAAAGAATATGATTAGGAAAACAATATTTGCTGTTAGCACAGAAGAAACAAGACCAATTCTTACAGGATGCTTGATAGAAACAGAAAATAATAAACTAAATATTGTAGCAGTTGACGGATTTAGATTAGCATTAAGAAGTATTTATTTAAACAAAAAAACAAATAATTTTAGTGCAGTTATACCGGGAAAAACATTAAATGAAATAAATAAAATATTATTAGATTCATTTGAAGTAGTAAAAATTGGAATATCAAAAAATCAAGCACTATTTGAAATGGATAATTGCAAAATAGTTACAAGAATTCTAGATGGCGAATTTTTAAACTATAAAAATGTTATTCCAAATAATTGGGAAACACGAATAAGAGTAAATAAAATGAATTTACAGGACTGTTTTGAAAGAATAAGTCTTATTGCATCATCAAGTATAGAAAAAGAAAAAAAATATCCAGTTAAGGTTCAAATAGATATTGGTAAAGTAACAATATCATGTACAAATCAAACAGGGGATGCAAAAGAAGAGTTATTTATATCTACAGAAGGTAGAAATTTAGAAGTAGGATTTAATCCTAAATATTTTTTAGATAGTTTAAAAGTAATAGATGATGAAGAAGTTTTTGTTGAATTTGGCTCAAGCATATCACCAGCTTTAATAAAACCAATAGAAAATAGTGACTATGTGTATATGATATTACCAATAAGGATAAAGGAAGATTAAAAACAAGTTTATAAAAATTGAGAATAAAACATGATTTAAAAATTTTAATAATAAATCATGTTTTTTTATGTTTAAAATAAA
>CALXJY010000063.1 GCA_944388755.1 uncultured Clostridia bacterium
CAAAAAAACCACATACTCAAATTGTAGGTGGTTTTCATTTATTGTGGTATATTCAAAAATATATGAGGGTCTGCTAAAATTAATAGCACTATGATGTATAGGAAATTACTGATGGTTAGCCAGTAAAAAAATTTCCTCTTTAGTACTATTTTTATTCTAGCTGACCATCTGTAATTTTGTAGCAAGTTATAAAAACTTAGGAGAAAAATATATATTATCTGCAAAGGTACATATGGATGAAACTACTCCCCATCTCCATTTAGTATTTGTTCCTGTAGTACATAAACTAGATAAAAATACTGGAAAACCAATTGATAAAATTGCTTGTTCTGAATATTGGAAAAGTAAAGATAGTTATAGACAATTACAAGATAATTTCTATAAATATATTTCGGATAATGGTTTTGATTTAGAAAGAGGTAAATCAAGAGAAACAAAGCATATAGATACAGAAACTTTAAAACAAATAACTAATTTTGATAATATAAAATATGAATTAACAAATATTCAAGTACAACCTATAAATACTAAAGATAAATCTTCAATATTACAACAAAATAAAGAATTAATTAAATATAATAACAAATTAAAACTACAATTAAGTAAATCCTATTCTGCTATACAAAAAATAGAAAAACTACAAATTGAAAATACTAATTTAAAATATAAAAATGAAGAATTAAAAAAAGAAAATTGCAGATTAAAAGACTATATTGATGAAACTTTTGAATATGTTAGCATCTTATTTGATTTTTCAAAATCCACTTTAAAAAATTTAGTAAATAATTTTATAAAACATTTTGAAAGATAAATTTTATTATATAAAAAGTATATTCTTTGTGACAAGTTACTAGAATATACTTTTATTTTTTTAAATATTCTGTTCTAAAAAATTCACATTTCTTGAGAAGCATTACATAGTATATTATCTAAGCATGATAAATAGCAGAATAAGAAGCATCATAAAACATTTATACTATCATTATTGTAAGTTTTATCTTCCATTGTTGTTATATTGCTTAAATGATTTCCATTCATAGTTTGTATAATTTTATCTTTATCTAATCCATCTCCTTTTTTTACCTAATTTAACATTGATTCATATTGCTTCCTCATATCATACTACTTTGTATTGAATTTTCTTTATCAGTATATGCTTTTGACATATTATATAACTCATACTACATGCTAATTGTACTATTAGTGTCACTAGTACTATATATTTTTTCTCTTTTCAATAGCCTCATTAAAACATTATTTTATAAAATTTTCCAATGTCCTTTTGATACTTCTTTAATATTTGCATTTAGAGTTACTACTACCCTTATCCCTATAGGATTCTCTGATTTCCAAGAAACAATTCCACCTGTGCTCCCATTCATATACAACGGTTCAGTATGATTACTTTCAATATACGCCGTTCCTAGCCAACAAGCTGTAGTCGTTGTGTTTGTATAATTATACTGTGTATTTTCATTAATCAAATCTCTTAAATAAAATAATCCTGTATCTCCATCATTTGTTGATACTGCAGTATTATCACCACTAGGCAATCCTCTTGCTTTATTTAATTCTTCTAATGTTAATGCGTGTACTTCAGATGCTTTTTCTGTTTTGAATGTAGTTCCATATATGCTTCCCGTTTCTGTCATATTTATTTTTGTATATGTTCCTTGATTAGCATTCGCTACTGCACCTTGATTAAATAATATTGATTCAAAATTTTTTAATAAACCTATAGCTGCATATCTATTTGGATAATTACTATAGCCTGTTGAATATTCTTCTCCATATACATCTTTAACTTGTGAATCTGTAGCCCACCATCCGTTATTTGAATTTCCCATATTTGAAGTTAATGAATAGGAAATTTTAACTGGAACTCCTGTAGATATTATTTTCACATTACTATATGTTCCATCATTATTTTTAGTTCCTGTATCTAGTATTCTCCATCCATCATTTGCTGTAAATTCATAATTAGAATACATATCCTTATATGACACATTATATTCTACATAGTCTCCTATTTCTAATTCATTTCCTTCATTTTGATAGAATTCTGAATATAATATTTCATATCCATTCTGTGTTATTATTCTATCACTTTCTAATTCTACATAATACTTATTTTCATTACTTGTATTTTTTTCCTGTATTATGCTTTTTACTATTTCATCATTTAATTTTGTACTCTCTCCATTTTTCAGTCTTTCTGTTGTCCAATCTGCTATATCCAATTGTACCTGCTCTTTTACTGAGGCAATTTCTGTTTGTTCTTTTGCATCACTTGCTTGTGTTAATATACCATTTTCTCCTGTTAATGTTGCGATACTTACTCCTGCTAATATTAATAGCACAATAACTGTAATAACTAATGCTATTAATGTTATTCCATTATTTTCTCTTACATTTTTCATTTTTTCTTTCCTCTTTTCTCTTGTTTTTTGATATTATATAACAATAGATTTTAAATCTAATTTTTTTAGCTTTTATATTTTAGTATTTTTATAATATCTATTTATATTTTTTATTAAGTATAAAACTTAATAAAAATTTTAATCTTTGTTTTTTATTGATTTGTAAGCATTTGCTTTATTTTTGCATTTTAAATTCTAATATTTTTTTATTTTTTGTATTGCGTTTTTTTCGCTTGTATGTTATATTTTGAATATAGTTATATTTTATTAAGTTTTATACTTAATGAAATTTAAGTTTTTTGTTAATTTATAAGGAATTTCTTAAAATTTAAATATTTTTATTGTCTTTTTGTAATATTTATGTTAATATATTTTTAAACTTATATTTCAAATTATTGTTTCTTTGGCATTTCCGCCAATATTTCATTTTTTATTTTAATATCTTTTTAAGGAGGTGAAAGCCTATTGCCTAATAAACTCTTAAATCCTAAAAATGATTATGTTTTTAAACGTTTATTTGGATCTGTTGGTAATGAAACAATTACCAAAAATCTATTAAGTTGTATTTTACAGCAAAATATAACTGATGTTAAATTAGATTGTAATCCCATTTTAGAAAAAAATCTGTTAGATGATAAAGTTGGTATTTTAGATATTAAAGCTAAAATAGATGATACTACTAATGTTGATATTGAAATGCAAGTTACTGACCACAAAAATAT
>CALXJY010000064.1 GCA_944388755.1 uncultured Clostridia bacterium
AGATAGGATTTCCACCTATTAAACTATTCAACCTTCTCGGTCGCACCATCAAATTTTTGATAATCTCGGTTTGATAATTTTTTTAAGTATTCTCCTACTTTTTCTATTATTTTATCTATTTTTCCATGTATTGCTATTTCTTCTAGCATTTCATTATAATCACTTTCTGATACTTGTAAATCTGTATTCTTACTTAATATTTCTAGAAAATAACTTGAATATATTTCTTTCATTACTCTATTAGGTATTTTTAACCATGGCTTTTCAAATACTTCTCCTGCTATTGTTAAATATCCTAAATAATATAGCATTGAGATTAAATCTTGTTCTGTAAATTCTATTGCTGGATTGAACTTTTGGATTAATTCACTTACTATTCCTTCTCCTGATACGGCTTTACCTATTACTTTTTCTCTTTCTTCTCCTTTGCATAATGTTAGCATTTTTCCTAATTTACTATAATCACTTGCTATATTCATATCTATTAATTGTTCCGGTATCTCTTTAAATCTTATATATCTACTTAAAAAATATAAACACATATTTGAATTATATATCTTTTCTTTTCCATATATTGAAAATCTATATCCATCATAATTTTCTTTCATTATTGGTAGTAGTTTTTCTCGTTTTTCTTTACTTATATTTTGCTCTTCCATTAATCTTGTTAGTTCTTTTTCTGTAAATCCCATCATTTCATTAAATTCTCTATCTTGTGTTATATCTGAACTTATATTAAATCCTGATGTTAGACTATCTAATGTTATTGGGGCTACACCTGTTATAAATATCCTATCTACTACACTTTCTGTCCCTTCTTTCAATATCTCATACCATTTTCTCACTTTTCCATTTTTAGATACTAAATTTTTAAATTGATCTGTATTAAATCCTAGTAATTCATTTGCAAATTGGTCATATTCATCTATTATTACATATATTTTTTTTCCTGCTTTTTGTATACTAAATGCTTTTATTAAATTATCTAATATATTTTCTGCCTCTTCATTATCGTTCACATAAAAGTCTAATCCATAATTTTGAACAAATAATCTTATTGATGATTTAACTTTGTTTTTAAATCCATTTATTGTTGTTTCATTATTTGTTGTATCTATCCCTGAAAAATTAAATTTTAATATATGATAGCTATTTTTTAATTTTGTTGGATTTTTTCCTATATATGTTTCTCCATATAGCTTTTCAAACTTTTCTACCTTTTTTATATCATAATAATTTTCTAATGTACTTGTAAATAATGTTTTTCCAAATTTTCTTGGTCGCAAAAATATTATATATGGTTCTGCTAAATTTTCTAGTTTTTCTATATACATTGTTTTATCCACATAATAATATTCATTTTCTATTAATCTCTCATAATCACTTATTCCATATGGTAATTTTTTCATTTTTAATCACCTTCCTAACTTCTTTTATATTTTACTATATATAAATAAAAATAGCAAGAATTTCTTGCTATTTGAGATTTTATTTTATTTCTACTTTAAAATCATATGCATTTACATAATTAGAAGTCATAGAGATATTAAGTTTTGATGTTCCTCCTGCTTCCATTTCGTTTATAATTCCTTTTACTGTTACTAATTCTTCATTATTATTATCTAGTAATGTTATTTCAGCTGTTTTTAATGTTGTTTTTGCTCCTGTATTGTTTTTTACATCTGCTAAAAGTGTTGTCATTCCATCTTTTGTTGTAAGTTGTATATTTGACACTACAAATCCACCTATTTCTTTTGTTTCATTTAATGCTCTACTTTTATTTAATACAATTCCATCTCCTAATTCTTCTACATAACTTTCTGATTCTGTATTTGTTCCATTTTCGTTATTTTTTGAATCAGTATCTTTTTTTAATAAATTACTAAATACCACAACTGCTATAATTATTACTATTATAACTAAAAGAATTGCTAAGATTGATGAATTTCTTTTTTGTTTGCTTGTTTTTGCTTTTGTATTTTTACGTCTTTGCTCTCTTGTATTTTTATTATCACTCATATTTTCCTCCTTTTATATATTTATTATTTGTAAATAGTATTTTTTTATGTATTCATAAGGCAAAAGAAAATACTATCTATATACTTTTTCTTTTGCCTAAATCCTACATTTTTTTCCAAAAAGCTCCAAAAACTTTTACATTTACAATATTTTCATTCATTTGATTTTATTGATATATTTATAAGTTACTACTTAACATAAAGTGCAAGGCGTGAACCGATAACGCCGTCGTAAGTATCAGTAGGCTTGTAAAAATTGCGATAACTAGCGGGATTAAAGTCAGCTATATAATAATTGCCACCGCGCGCCACTCGATATAGGGTTGAATGCGCTTGTACTGTCCATTCTCTTACATTTGAACTTAAATCAAATATATTATTCATTATGTCACTTCCAAATTGTCCTGTACTTGCTCTTGTTCCAGTGTGATTTCCTGTTATCGCTGTTACTTTATCTTTATCTGTTCCTTCCAATATATAATTTAACATTGCATCCCACTGACTTCCCCATATCATTGAGCTATTTACACTTGTACTTGTATTATATGGATTTTTTGCATATTTACTATCTTGGCTTAAATACATTTTGTACCAGTCTACACTTACCATAGGTGTTTGATTTGCTATTGATTTTACTACTGTTCCATTTGTACTATTTGCCCCTTGTTCTGTATATAAGCTTGTCTCATATCTTCCTACATAAAATCCTCCATATTTTTTTATACTTTCTACTATTTCTGTATATTGATTATTTATATATTCTCCCATCTCTGTTGCATTACTTATTCCTAGTTCTGATAATTTTCCATAATTTGTTGCATCATAATTGTCTCCTGTGTTATATACCCATGAATATGTTGTTGAGCTATTTGTTACTAAACTTGGTTCTCTATTATTTGCAGTTCCTAATAAGTTTCCTGTACTTATTACATATGATCTTGTTCCACTGTAATTATATAGTATTCCCTCAAAATATTGTTCTGTATCTTG